>JAQBWJ010000481.1 GCA_027625215.1 Candidatus Poribacteria bacterium | reverse complement strand
CGCATGATCTCGCCCGACAGGTAGGAGTCGCGGACGTGGGACAGCAGAATTTCGCGCAACCCCGTCTCCAACGCTTCGGCGACAATCTGCGATTCCGTTCGCCCTGTGGTTTCGACGAGGTATTCAAGTTGTTGTCGAATCGACCCGAGTTCCGTCATCGCCGAATCCCTTACCGCAGAGTATACCATCCTGAGATCACAAAACGGGCGCATCATCAACCATGACGCGCCCGTTTCGTTTTGCCGCAACTTAACTGAGCGTCGGATTACTCTTTCGCGCGTTTCTTCCAGTCCGAGAACAGGTTGAGGTAGTGCCGGGCAATCCCCAACCCGCCGATGCGCTGGTCGTCTTTGATCGCCTCTTTGAGGACCTTTTCGGCGTCTTCAATCGCGTCGTCGCGTTTTTGCGTCGCGCCTTGCGCGTGGTAAAGCGTCGCCCAAGCGTTCGCCAGCGACAGTTTCCGCGACAACTCGCGGATCGGCGTGCCCAGCGTTTTGCCCTTGTCCGCCTGCTCCAGCGCGAGTTCCGCGTCCGCCAAACGGCTTTCCGCGATCGCAATCTTCGCCGTTTCGATCCGCGCGTTGTGGACGAGCTCGTTTCCAAGATCGTTTTTCGGCAGTTCGTCCGTCAACACCTCGCGGAAGTGCTTGGACGCCTGCGTGTAGCGTCCGCGCCGCGACAACAACGATCCCGCCGTCACCGCCAAATGCGCCTCATCGACCGACGGCAGTTCGATCCGCACCCGCATCGAGCGGACACGGCTCAACCAACTGCGGGCGTCGTCCTCGTTGTCGAGTTTCAGCGAGGCGTCGAACGCGGCGATCTCCATTCGGATGAGGTGGAGCGACTTCGAGTCCTGATCCGCCTTCAACGACGACGAACGCCACAGCTTGATCGCTTCCTCCGCGCGTTCCACAACGGACTCGTTCTCCCACGCTTCCAGCAAGACGCCGACCGCGTCCGTCTGACACCGCGCGATGCCGAACGCGGGAACGTCCTGCGGCTCCAACGCCTTTTCCAGCACGGAGAGTTGGTCGAGCAGTTCGCCCTTGTCGCGGTGAATGGTCGAGAGCAACCAGAGCGCGGCGGTCTGAAAGTCGAGGTTTTGCATCCTCGCCGCGCGGTCGCGCGCGTTGTCGTAGTGGCGGCGCGCCGAGTCGAGGTCGCCCGTTTCGTGATAGCCGAGCGCGACGTGGAGGTTCGCCAAGTACCAGAGTTTTTGCGGGTACGCTTCCGCCGTTTGCGTTGTCAGCCGTTCGATCAGCGCGACGAACTTCGAGTGCGCGTCCTTGCGGCTTTTCAGATGGCGCAGATAGTAGGCTTCGTAGAAGTCCGCCCACGCTTGAATCTTCGGAGAGAACCTCTCGGCGTTGGCGCGCAACTGTTCGATCAACGTGCGCTGGAACGCGAAGGCGGACTCCTTCACCTCAACCTCTTGGGCGAAGTGGTAGGGCGTGTCCTCGTCCGGGGGCGTGAGCGCGTCGACGGTCAGCAAATCTTCGACGAGTTGGTCGTCGCTGCCCTGTTCGAGCACGTTCGAGCGCATCGAGGCGGGGAGGTAGTCCGGCGCGGAGGGACTCTCGAAGAGCGCTTTCTTCTGCGCGTCGGGGATCGGCTGCGCGAGGAAGCGCAGATAGTTCAGGTCTTCGCCGAAAAACTTGGCGCAGCGCTGAACCAGTTTGTCCGAAGGGTGACGCTTGCCGTTTTCCAGCAGACTGATGAACTGCGGGCTGACGAGAAGTTTCCCCGCGAGTTCCTGCATGGTGAGTCCGGTGGCAAGGCGTTCCTGTCGTAGATACTCGGAAAAATTGAGCATATAATTTACTGTCCAATAGCGGTGGTGTTAATCCATCGGGAACGATCAACAGGGGGTATCACTGACGTTCCAACATCAACCTTACAACCCTGTTTCTACCCTCAGGTTAACCGAATATTCATCGCGTATCGTCGCGCGACGACAATTCGTATTCGGCGAAACCCAAGCCGTGTTGGGAGTTGTACGCCCGACACAATCTCATTATAGCACACGCCAATCTAGAAAATACAGCCTGCTTGTGTGTCAAATGCGTGGAAGATCAGGGCGAGTTCTCGACGTAATCGTGGTGTTTTGGGTTGATCGGATTATCGGGGGAGGGGACGGCCGGTTCCCCTCGATTCAACAGCCCTCCGGAACGTTGAACGGGATACGCAAAATGGGCGCGTTCAACGTCTCGATGCCCATTTTGCGCGTCCCCCCGTATGAGATAGCGGCGCAGCGTCAAGCGTTCGGCAGCGCGGGCGTCTGCAACGACGGCAGCGCGTGCGGTCGAACCATGATGCCGCCTTGTTCGTACGACTCGATCACCGCGAAGGTGTACTCCAGCACCGCGAGCGCGTCCCGCCCCGACGCGCGGATCGACTGCTTCGGCACGCCGTTCGTGATGTCTTCGAGGAAAGCATGAACGCGGTGCGCGAAGGTCGAACCGAAGTCGTGCGTCCCCGAACTCGTCACGACTTTGTGATCGGCGTCCGCGTCGGCGGGCGCGCCGGGACCGCGCTTGTCGGGCGCTTTCCAGTACGTAACGCGCTCGAAGCAGTTCTCGATGCAGAACGTGCCTTTCGTGCCCGCCAGTTCGATGCTCCACCAGCCGCCGAGTCCGTACGAGGCGTCGCCGCGCTGACTCAACAAGTACCCGACGCAGCCGTTTTCAAACAGCATGTGGATGCTCGCCGTCGTCACCTGCACGTCGCCCGCCGCGCGCCGGAAGCCAGGTCGGTTGCAGAACGCCTGAATCTGCGTCACGTCGCCGCAGTAGTGGCGCATCACGCTGAACGGGTGGGTGAGAAACGCCTTCAGGTGAAAGTAGGGAATCCGGCGACGTTCGCCCCGGTGGGCGCTTTGTAGTTCGCCTGTTCGCCGCCCTGAAAGCCCATCTTCATCAGGCAGAAGACCTGCTCGCCGATCTCACCGTCGGTGACGTACTTCTTGGCGCGTTCGGCGGGCGGGGTGAAGTAGTGGTTCAGGTTGCAACCGAGATAGACGTTCTTCTCGCGTGCTTTGGCGACCATCTCGCGCGCCTCGAAGATGTCGTTCGACAACGGCTTTTCGACGAGGACGTGTTTCCCGGCGTCCATCGCCTGCATCGCGGGTTCGTAGTGCCAGCTGCCGTTTTCGAGTCCGCCCGTGCACACGTCGATCACGTCGAGGTCGGGTTCGCCGTCGAGCATGTCTTTCAACGAATAGTACGCCTTCACGCCGAACCGCTCCGCGAACGAATCCGCGCGCTCTTTCACGAGATCGCACACCGCGACGAAATCGGACAACGGATCGGCTTTATGCGCCTCCGCGTGCTGCCCGCCGATGCCGCGCGTGCCGACCAAACCTACTTTCAACGCCATAACCTGACTTCTCCTTTGTTTTCTGATGTACGAGAGGGGCGAGATTATCGGTCTACGCCGTGTTCAAAATGTTGTACGAGCGGCTCCAACGCGCTCCAAAAGTCGTCGGGTAT
>JAQBWJ010000480.1 GCA_027625215.1 Candidatus Poribacteria bacterium | reverse complement strand
CGATCCCGTCGCATCCTCGAGCGCGCGCTGATGCGAGTAGTTCGCGTACAGATCGCGCCCGTTGCCCCACCGCGCCCATGTTTCGAGTTCCACGCCGTCCACCGTCGCCGAACCGAGATTGAGGAATTGCGACGGCACGCCGAGCGCATCCCGCACGTTCAATATGAGGTCCGTTATCGCGTTGCGGTACGCTGAGACGCTGACGTAATAGTCTGCCGCGACGCGCTGCTCCCATACCAGTTCCGTCGTCCGCACCGACTCCGGTCGCAAGTTCGGGTTCGGTTTCAGCGCGAACGGGACCGTCATGTCTCGCTCGACGAGCGTCGGCGCGCGAAATCCGCCCCCGTACAACAGTTTGAGCGTCGTCGTTCCGCGCGGGTGGTAGATGATCGCGGCGCGCGGCGATGTCGCCGAACTGCCGTCCTTTGAATGTCGGTCGTACCGAGCGCCAAACGACAGTTGAAGGTTTTCCCGAACTTGAAACTCATCGACCGAATAGACGGATAGGACATGAAACGGCTCGTCGCCGGACGCGAGCGGTGTCCCGGCGTCCGTTGCGATGGCGAACGACGATTCGAAGAAATCTTGGTACTCGATGCCAACCGTCCAGCGGTTGTTTGGGCGAATGTCCCACACATAATCCAGTTCGCCGCCCAGCATCCCGCTCTCGCCGTGATCTCTCGGCGGTCGCGTGATCGCGTTCACGAATCGACCCTTTGTCTCCGAGTAAAACCCGAACCCGCGAGACGTGATCCGCATGGTCGGATTCGGGACGTACGTGTGCGTCGCTTGAATCGCCATTCGCTCATCGAACTGCTGATTGTCGGGGTTGCCGAACCGCGCGCCGAAGTACCCCGTCGGCGCGCCTTTTCGCCGCGTCGTGAACAACGCCTGCGTCCGCAACTGTTTGTAATTCAACGCGGCGAACCCAAGCGCGTACTGCTGCCAATCCGCTCCGACCGCCGTCTTCCCATGTTCGGGAGAGTAATGGTCCAACCCGTCCGATTCCGATTTCCGCGCCGACACGACCACATCCGCGTCGTTCGACAGCGACTCGCCGAAGAGCGCCGACACCGTCCTCTCATTCCCGCTGCCCACGTCCGCGCGAACGCTCCCGCCATCCAGCGTCGCGCCGTCTTTCGTGACGACGTTCACCACGAGGAACATTGCGTTCGTCCCGTACAGGATGGAGCCGGGTCCGCGCACCACTTCGACTCGTTCAATCAGGTCCATGTCGATGGGAAAACCGTCGCCGAACAACGTCACGCCGAAGAGCGATTCGGTCAACGCTTGCCCGTTCAGCAGCATCAGAATGCGGTTGTTCGTATCGACCAGACTGTGAAAGCCGCGCGTCCCGATGAAATCGTACACATGGTCGGACGAGACGTAGATACCCCGCACCGTGTTCAGCAGTTCCGCCACTGTCCGATACCCGCGCCGTTCGATCTCCTCAGACGTGATGATCGTGATCGACGCCGGAGACTCGTTCGCGGTCTGCTTGTACTTGGACGCCGTGCTGATCCCGGTTTCGAGCAGGTCTTCAAGCGACGCGATGTCGCCGAATGACACGCCTTGCGCGCGCGCGAACGCCGCGACGACAAGGCAGCCGACCAATGTCGAGACCGTTAACCGACTCATGTGCGCTTTTCCCGTCAAAACGACGCGCTCAACGACCCGATAAATCGCCGCCCATCCTGCGTAGCCGCTTCCAGATGGAAGTCGGGTTCCAACGGCGTGCCGTGCGGCGCCATCGGGACCCGGTATTCCGTATCAAAGACATTTGAAACGCTCAGGCGAGCGCGAAATCGCTTAAGAACGGGCTTGGTCGAAAGCGTCGCGTCCATCACAAAGAAGCCTTCGAGCCTCCGTCGGCGCGATGCGTCCGCGTCGTCGGATGTAAACTGCGATGATTCGTACCGCCCGTCCACCGACGCGAACACGGTGCTGAACAACGGCGCGGAAATGCCGAACTTCACCAGATGGTTCGGCGCGTAGTTGCGCGTTCGCCCGGTCTCGCCGTCCTTGACGGGCTGATATCCGTAACTCGCGTAGCCGCCCCGACCGTTCTCCCAACGAGCCGACGCCTCGACCTCGAACCCGTTCACCGTTGCCGAACCGAGATTGCGGAACTGAGAAGGTTTCCCGAACTCGCGCGCGTCGTTGACGCGACTGTTCACGATCAAGTCCTGCACGTCGTTGTGATAGGCGGAAAGAGTCGCGTAGTAGTGGTCGAAAATCCGTTGCTCCCACACCGCTTCAAGCGTTTTGACGCGCTCCGGTTTCAGTTTCGAGTTCGGGTCAAGCGCGAAAGGCAGCCGCAAATCGCGTTCCACCAACGTCGGCGCGCGGAACGCCTCTCCGTACAACAGTTTCCACGTCGTCGTCTCGAACGGATGCGCGATCAACGCGCCGCGCGGCGAGGTCGCCGAACTCCCATCCTTGGAGTGACGGTCGTGGCGCGCGCCGATGCTGACGGACAAGTCTTTCAGCAGTTGGTATTCATCAACCGCGTACGCGGAAACGATGTCGTAGGGCGACTCGACAACGGTAATGGTCGTGTTGTCGTCCGTTGCGATGCGAAGCCACGACTTGAGGTGGTTCCGATACTCGATCCCCGCCGTCAACCGGTTGTTTGCGCGGATGTTCCAATGAAATTGCGCCTCTCCGCCAACTTCGTGCGTGTCCGTTTCGTGGCGCTGCGGGTGGGTCAACCCGTTCACATACCATGCGCTGTTTTCCGATTTCAGGGCGAATGCGCGCAACGTCAGTTGCGTTATCGCGTTCGACAGCACGTCCGCCTCCATTTGCGCGCCGAGTCGTTCGTCCAGTTGGAACGATCTCGGATCGTTGAACCGCGCGCCGTATGCGCCCGTCGGGATGCCTTTGCGTCGCGTCAAGAAGAAGCCATGTCCGCGCAGCCGCCCGCGCGTGCCGGACGCGAACGCGCTCGACAGCCGTTCCCAATCCACGCCGACCGCCGTCCGGTCGTACTCCGGCGAATAGTAATCGTCGCCGTCGCTTTCGCCGACTCGCGCTGAAATCATCGCCGTCGCGTCGTTGTCGAGCATCGCGCCGTAATTCGCCGACGCCGTCCGCGCGTTCCCTTCGCCGACATCAACTCGCGCGTTTCCGCCGTCCAGCCGCGCCCCGTCCTTCGTGACGACATTCACAACGAGGAACATCGCGTTCGACCCGTATAGAATCGAACCGGGTCCTCGCACAATTTCGATTCGTTCCACGATGTCCATGTCGATAGGAAACCCGTTGCCATACGTGGAAACACCGAAGACGGACTCGTTGAGCGGTTGTCCGTTCAACAGCAACAGCACGCGGTTGTTGATGTCGATGGGGGTCTGAAATCCTCGCACACCGATAAAATCGTACAGGTGGTCGTTGGTCAAGTAGACGCCGTGCGCGGCATTCAGCGCGTCCGCAACGGTGCGATACCCGTATCGCGCGATCTCTTCGGACGTAACGATGGTGATCGAAGCG
>JAQBWJ010000479.1 GCA_027625215.1 Candidatus Poribacteria bacterium | reverse complement strand
ACAAACGCCGACGCGCCCGGTATCGGCACAACGGTCACTTCCGCGTCGATGGCGGCGCGAATCAACGGGTAGCCGGGATCGGAGATGCCGGGCGTGCCCGCGTCCGTCACAAGGGCGATGTCGTCGCCGTCCGCAAGGCGTTCGATCAGTTGGGTTGTCTTCGCGCGTTCGTTGTGTTCGTGGTAACTGGTCAGCGGCGTGTTGATGTCGTAATGGTCGAGCAGTTTGCGGGTATGGCGCGTGTCTTCGGCGGCGATGAGATCAACCTCCTTGAGCGTCCGCACCGCTCGGAAGGTGATGTCTTCGAGGTTGCCGATGGGCGTTGCGACGACGTACAGCGTCCCCGCTTGAGTCATCGTCCCCAGTCCCTCGGATAGCGGAAGTCCGACGTGATCGTGCGGACGCTCACCTTGCAGATGAGCGGCAGGCGTCGCTTGAACTGCGAATTGCGGACGCGGAGGGCGATCAGGTCGATGAAGTCGCGGTCGAAGCCGAGTTCCAGCAGCGCGTCGGTAGAATATCGCTTGTCGATCATGTAGTAGAGCAGTCGGTCTACCGCGTCGTAGGTGAAGCCGAGTTCGCTTTCGTCCGTCTGACCGGGCCACAGGTCGGCGGTGGGGGGTTTCTCGATGATCGACTTCGGGACGCCGATCTCCCGCGACAACTGCCACACCTGCATCTTGTAGAGGTCGCCGATGGGGTTCACGGCGGACGCCATGTCGCCGAAGATCGTCCCGTAGCCCAAGAGCAACTCCGTCTTGTTGCTCGTGCCGATGGGCAACGCGCCCTGCGCCTGCGATTGGTCGTAAAGGATAGTCATCCGTTCGCGCGCCATCTTGTTCGCGCGGCGGAGGTTTGTCATGTCGGGAAACTTGGCGAAGTACGGATCAACCTGTTCGGTAATCGAAATGGTCATTGCGCGAACGCCGAGATCATCGACGCACTTTTGCGCGTCGCCGAGACTGTCCTCGCTGCTCGTCTTGTAGGGCAGCATCAACGCGCAGACGTTCTCAGCGCCCAACGCCCTCGCCGCGAGATAGACCGACAACGCCGAGTCGATGCCTCCCGACAGGTTCAACACGACGCGCTCGACGCCGACCTTCGTCACCTCGTCGTGGATGAAGCCCGTCAACAAAGGGATCGCCACGTCGGGGTTCAGGGCGAGCGCGTCGGGCGCGGTCGCGGAGGAGCGGATCGGGGCTGCCATCAGGGCTCCATCCGTTGCCGTTGGATGCGGTCAAGTTCGCGGAGGGTGATGTCGAGCCGTTCGTCGCGCAGCAACGGCGAGACGACGCGGGCGCGTTTGAGGTGTTCCGTCGTCAGGGTCGCGATCAGGAGTTCGGGTTGAAACTGCTCCGCGCGGGCGACGAGTTCGCCGTCGGGCGCGATGATCTCGGAGCCGCCCCAGAAGCCGACGCCGTCCTCGTAGCCGATGCGGTTCGCAAAGGCGACGTACTGCCCGTAGAAGTGGGCGTTCATTCGGTTGAGCGTTCGCCATGCCTTCACGCTGTACAGGTCTTCGTCGTGGTCGAGTCCGCGCGCGGGGCTGCAACTCGGCACGATCAGCAGGTCGCACCCGTCTTGCGCCGTGATGTAGGAGGTTGACGGATGCCAGAGGTCTTCACAGATGAGGATGGCGGCGCGTCCGAAGGGCGTGTCGAAGGAGCGGATGCGCTCGCCAGAGGCGAAGTAGCGGTACTCCTCGAACATGCCGTAGGTCGGCAGGTACACCTTGCGGTGGACGTGCCGGATCGCGCCGTTCTGGAAGTACGCCGCCGCGTTGTAAAACCGATAGTCGGACGACTCTTCGGCAAACCCGCAGACGAGTTCAACCTCGCGGCTGAGGTCGCGCAGTTTGCGAATGATGGGCGAGTCGAGAGTTTGCGCGACGACGGGAACCATGTCTTTGAGAGTGTAGCCGGTCAGCGCGAGTTCGGGCAGGATGAGAAGTTCCGCGTCGGCGTGTTTCGCCTCGACGCAGAGCTCCTCGATTTTCGCCAGATTGCGCTCCACGTCGCCGAGCGCGGGGGCGAACTGTCCGATGCCAACCGTTAACTTCATGACGTGATCGAGTTCCCTCATTCGACGCCGCCTGTTCGATGAATTGGAAGTGTACCGTCGGCGGTACGGCGGGTCAAGATCGGTGGACGCTCTCGTTGTCACAAGGGCGCCGGAGTGAACTCACAACTCTATCTTCTGAAACACCGCCATCGCCGCTTTCAGTCGCACGTTCGAGTCGTCGTCGTTCATCGCCCGCGCCAACGCCGCCACCGCCTGCGACTTCAACTGATCTCGTATCTCTTTCTCCGACGACCGACGATACCGAAGGAACTCCACATCCTTCTGCGACCATCGCCACAAGGTCGTTCGCCCGACCCCGAGCTCATACGCCACGACCGACGCCGGAACCCCCATCGCCATCAAGACCGCCGCCTGCGCTTTGATCGGCAAATGTCGCAATCCCGGTATCGCGTCCACTCCGTCCAATCCCTCAGCCGGAACGATTTCTCGCTGAATCACTTGTACCATCGATGAGCCTCCCTCCTCCCTCTCCACCTTCATCAGATCGACGCGATGTTGAAGCGTCGCAGCCAACCGCTGCGCCAGACCGCGACGCTCATTCTCCTCTTTCTCCGCTTTGTCAAACGCGACCACGCGCCAATCCGTCTTGTAGTCATTCCAATCGGACATTGGATTCCTTCCCATCAACTCCGGTTTGATCCCCAAACTGAACTCCTAATATGACGTGGGAACGATTCGTCAACCATCATATATTGTTTTTATTCCATATAAAATCCGTATTCGTGGTGAAACATCGTGAAACATTGCGGAACACCGTGAAACAATCGTGGAACATTGTGAAACATGGCTTTTCGACCGAAACGGGCGCAAATGCCGATGAACACGGCATCCGATTGTGAAACACTCCGAATCGTGTTTCACCACCCCCTTTGTGCCGCCACCCCACGCCCGGTTATACTGTCCACCGATAAAATAGGAGTCACGCGATGAAGGTACTCGTTACAGGCGCGAGCGGTCGGTTGGGACCGTATGTCATCCGTTCGCTGATGGACGACTACGAACTCGTCCTGATGTCCCGCAATCGCCCGGCGGAAGAGTTCTCCCACCTAACTTGGGTGGAGGGCAGTCTGAACGATCCCGAAGTCTGCGAACGCGCGGTGCAAGGCGTACACGCGATTCAGCATTTGGGCGCGCAGCCGTACCCGGTTGATCACCCTGATCAGCGGGCGCGGTCGAAGGAGCTCGGCATCCCGTTCGACCAAACGTTCAAGACGAATATGCTCGGCACGTACTACCTGATGCAGGCGGCGGTGGATGCGGACGTGAAGACCGTCGTGATGGCGGGATCGAACTGCGCGTTGGGACACGGGTTCCGCATCAGCAAGACGCCGTTCCCCATCGGCGCGCTGCCGATTGACGAGACGCACCCGAGCCACCCCGAAGATTCGTACAGTTATTCAAAAAAGTCGGGCGAGGAACTGCTCGCCATGTA
>JAQBWJ010000478.1 GCA_027625215.1 Candidatus Poribacteria bacterium | reverse complement strand
GTAATGGACGGGAAACGCCCGCCGAATCGTGTCGGTGTGGTTATGTCCGCCGCCGTGCCACATGTGCGTGTTGAACAGGATGACTGTCCCCGCCGCGCCCGTTATCAGCAGTTCATCGTCGTAGACCTTGTTCGGTTCCGGTCCTTCCGGCGCGGCGTGCGAGCCGGGACGAATCCGTGTCGCGCCGTTTTCTTTGGTGAAATCGTCCAACATCCACACGCAGTTGATCGACAGAGGCGTGTTTTCGACGTACGGCATGTCGCGGTGAAGCGACTGCTGCCCGCCTCCCGGCAGCGCCGAGCGCGACTCGAAACTGTGCAGGATGCAGTTGTCGCCGAGAATCGCATCCACCAGTTCGACAACGGCGGGTTCCTGCAACGCCTCGCGGAACCGCGCGTCCCGTCGGACAAGATTATAACCGCGCAGACAGCCCTTCTCCGCCGTCTGTCGCGGGATGTGCGCTTCGTCGCGGTACACCGTGTCGAGCGCGTCTCTCAACGCTTCTAGCCGCTCCCCGCCAAACAGGTCGTACAGGACGGTATACCCCTGCGTCCGCAACTCCTTCAATGCGACCTCGTTCATCTCGACCCCTCCTTCACCTCACACATGGTATCGATACCTCAGTTTGTCCCACGCTTCATAGAACCCATCGCCCCGCGCTTCAATCGTCCGATCTCCAACGACCTCGACATCCCGCCCGCGATACGCCGTCACGCCGTCCGGGTTGGCGAGTTCCAACGTGATCGTCGTCGGTTGCTTCGGCACGTACGGCTTGACGTTCGGCGACTACGTCAACGCCTGCGTCACCTTCGCCTCGATCAGGTCGCAGGCGTCGTTCAACGCGAGATTCCGCGCCGCGAACCGTCCCAGCGACTCCTTCACCGCCGCCGTTACTACCCCATCGCCCAACAGCGCCGTCGCTTCTCGGCAAACCGCCTCGTCCCCCGACACGAACGCGACAGGCACTCCCCAATGTCCGCAGACCGCCGCGCACAGCCCCGTCTCCCCAACGTACGTCTCGTTGATCCGACACGAGTGCCACAGTTCCGACGACACCGTATGACACAAAATGCCGTCCGCCGTGCCCGCCATCGCGTGCGCTCCGACGCACAACGCGACATCACACCCTTCGAGCGGTTTGATGTACCGCATCCACGCCGCGCCGAACACATAGTCTGCGCCGCGCTCCAACTAATCGTGCATCAAACTGCGGAACGTGTTCGGCGATCCCGCACCGTGACAATCGATCACGATGATCTCGTGCGCGCCCGCTTTCTTCGCCCCGCGCACGGCGGCGTTCACTTCGGCAGTGAAGAACCGACGCCCCTCCTGAAATGCCTCGCCTCCGCGCGGACTCACCTGTTCCCAGTTCACAATGCCGGAAACGCCTTCCATATCGCACCGCATCATTACGCGCATTGAGTTCGCTCCCACTTCAACATTGTCTCGCCGGGCTTCGCCAAAGCGCTTACCCAATCGGTTAAATAATTTCTCTTAACCGTTCGATCTTCTTGGAACTTAACATCGCATTAAATCGTCTCATATCAACAGTGGGAACGCTACGGCAATGTCTTGGGAGCGACAAAAAAGCGTCGTCGGCTGTTCAGGCGGCGGATGACGCCGCTCGACATTCCATAGCCGACCGCATACGGGAGAGATATCCGATGGCGCAGCCTGATCGAGCGCTTCGAGGTTTCGGTGGAGCGACGCGGACACGCCGTCCGCCCTCGTTTTTCCTCAGTCCCGAAGTAATGAACATCATCGGGCTCTCCATTCCTGAACGATAACCCACGCGGAAGACACTTGCATCGTTGCGTTGGAATCGTGCCAACGAACCCCCTGGAACCTCCACCCCCACGAGCGCGCATTCAAGGGAGAATACCTTTGGCAGATACAGTGGTGCATTTCGAGATCGCCGCGAAAAATCCGGCGGCTCAGGTCAAGTTCTACAAGGAACTGTTCGGTTGGGACATCGTTGACCACAACATGGGCGACTTCACGTACCACATGGTCAACAACGCGGACGGCGGCATCGGCGGCGGCATCTATCAGACGCAGGACGGCGCCACGCGCGTCATCCTGTACATTCAGGTCGATGACGTCGGCAAATACCTCGACACCGTCGAAACGCGCGGCTGTTCGCGCATCATGGGTCCTGACGCGATCCCCGATATCGGCACGGTCGGTATTTTCGTCGATCCGTCCGGCATTCCGGTCGGGCTCTACAAACCGCAATAGTTGCGCCCGCGTCGGTCGAGAGGGGAGCGAGAACCAACGCCATGTCCGATACCGTTGTCTATTTCGAGATGGAGACCCGCGACGTGAACGCGCAATCCGCGTTCTACCACACGTTGTTCGGGTGGGAGTACGACCACATGCCGGAGTGGGACTACTTCATGATGAAGCCGGTCAACGGCGGTATCGGCTGTGGGTTCTTTTCCAAAGAGGACGCGACGCCGCGCATCGTCCCGTATATCCAAGTCGCCGACGTTCAAGCCGCTCTCGACCGCATCGAGCGACGCGGAGGCAAGATGACCGCGCCACCGAAAGAGTCGGGCGGCGTGCGGATTATCGCCTTCTTTCAAGACCCGAACGGCATCGACTTGGGACTCGTACAACAACTTGCACACGACACGCATACGAAATCGGAGAAACAATCCATGGCGAAACCCGTCATCCATTTTGAGCTCGCCGTGAAGGACGCGGAGCAATCCGTCAAGTTCTACAGCGAGGTCTTCGACTGGAAAACCCAACATTACGCGGAGATGAACTACTACCCCGTCGACTCCTCCGGCGAACACGCCATCGGGGGCGGCATCCACTCGAACTCGCCGCACCCGTTTGCGACGGTCTACACCGATGTCGACGACATCCAGAAGTACCTCGACAAGGCGGTCGAACTTGGCGGCACGGTCCTGATGGGCGTCATGCCCGTCGGCGACATGGGCGAACTAGGCATGTTCGCCGACCCCGAAGGCAATGTGATGGGTCTGTGGAAGACGAACTAACGTCGATTCGTCCGACCTACGACACAAAAAACGCCCGCGAATCCAACGTCGCGGGCGTTTTTGTTTCCCCGCTCTTTTTTCCGACTCGACGTGAGGGTTATGCTTGGCATCGGATTCACGATGGGATGACCATACGATCCCAACGCAACATAGGAGAATGACACGATGCATGTGTCCCGACGACACTTCCTCAAAACGGCGGCGGCAACATCGCTTGGTTTTGTAGGGTTCCAGCGATTTGTGCGCTCCGCAGATATGAGCGTCTTGGCAAGTCGCAATCTCCCCTCCACAGGCTACGGCGAACTCATTCCCGATCCGAACGGTTTGCTTAACCTGCCGAAGGGGTTCACCTATCGAGTGATCTCCCGCGTCTGCGAGACGATGACGGACGGCTTCCTTGTGCCGGGCGCGCACGACGGGATGGCGGCGTTTCAAGGCAACGGCAAGAACGAGACGATCCTGATCCGCAACCACGAACTGAACCCCGACGCGAAAAGCGTCGGTCCGTTCGGCG
>JAQBWJ010000477.1 GCA_027625215.1 Candidatus Poribacteria bacterium | reverse complement strand
TACCGCGACGCCGACACGCTCGAAGCGGTCCGGCAGTTCACCGAAGGCAAAGGCGTTCATGTCGTGATTGAGACCGTCGGCGCGGATACGTGGGAGATCAGCTGTCGCGCTGCCCGCAAAAACGGGCGCATCGTGACGTGCGGCGTCACAAGCGGCTCCATCGCCGAGATGAACATCCGCTACATGTACCAGTTTCAATTGACGATCTACGGGTCGGTGATGGGCGGCAAATCGGAATTGGCGCAGATCGTGGACTTGGTGGAGATGGGTCGCCTAAACCCCGTGATCGACCGCGTCTTGCCGTTGAGTCGGATTCGGGAGGCGCATCGCGCGTTGGAGTCGCGCGAGCAGTTCGGGAAGATCGTGCTGGACAACTTCGCGTGAGCCGCAACCGCTACGCGAGGGGACGTTATACGTCCACGACGGCGTCGAGCTCGTACGAATCGCCCTCAAACGCCATCGTCAGCACGAGTTTCGAGTCGGGATACATGAACTCTTTATACTCAAGCGCCTGAGCCTGGAGTTCCATGATCGTCTGGTCGGAATACGTCGGATCGTGATGACCCACGACGAGGCGCTTTATATTGGAGCGCACCGCAAAGTCGACACCCACCATCGCAGAACTGTGTCCCCGGTCCTCTTTGACGAACGCTTCCAGCAGTGTGTACTGCCCGTCGAAGTAAAGCACATCCGAACCGCTGAAGAAGTTGAAGTATCGTTCGTACTCTTCTTCGGAAGGGTTTTTATACTCCGCGTCCGACGCGAATACGAACGACCGCCCCTTCCAATCGAAGCGATACCCGTAGGCGTCGCCGGGGTGGTTCAACAGCGTTGGAGTGATCGTGAACTCGCCAATTTGGAATGGTTCGTCCGGTGTCAATTGGGTGAACGATTTTTTCGACGCCATCACATGGAACGGCACGGGGAAGTACTCGCGCACCTGTAACCCGACCATCCGCTCTTCCATGCCCCCGTGGATTCCGTAAAACTTGACGGCATTGCCCGGCGTATAGGCTGGAATGAAAAACGGAAACCCGTTAGTGTGGTCGTGGTGATGGTGCGTGAACAACAAATGCGCGACGCCCTGTCCCAGAGCGAACGCCTCGCCCATCAGTTTTTGACCAAGCGCGCGTATGCCCGATCCCGCGTCGATGATGATCGTCGTTTCCCCGTCGGAAACTTCGGCGCACGTCGTATTCCCGCCGACGACATTGCGGTGTTCTTTGGGCATGCTGTGGATAAACGCATCCACTTTGTCGGGCGTGCCGAGATCAACTCCGTTGGCGAGTCGGAGTACGTTCTTCAGTTTCGCTTGATAATCTGCGGTGGTCATCGGCGTCGGGATTGACCCGCGCGTGCCCCAGAATGTGATTTTCACGGCTCAGAAATCTCCCCCAGACGCCGCCGCCATCATCGCGCGGTCACGAACTGCGATATATGACGCGACTGCCTGGTCGAACGCCCTACTTTCCCAACGGTGTACGGTAGCCAACGTCGCGCGGTCACAGCGATCTTCCCGACGTGTCGCGTTTCCTGCCGCGCGTCTCGGTATAAGACACCGCAAGATTAGCACAATCGAACTGACCGCACAACAATTTGCTGAGACGTTGGCGTTCGGTCGGCGTATATGGCGATTCTGCGCGAGTGATCACGCTTGCCGTCGAAGGGCGAACGTGCCGCCACGCGCCCGTCGAGTCGAACGCAACCGGTTCGACAACCATACGAGGAGAAACGCGCCGAGCGCAACCGCGACAATCGACGGACCCGACGGCGTATCCCACCACATCGACCCTGAGATACCCCCAACCACCGACACGCATCCGATCAACGCGGCGAGCGCTGCCATCCGTTCCGGCGTCGCGGCAATGTGTCGCGCGGCAGCAGCGGGCACGATCAACAGCGCCGTCATCAGCAACGCCCCGACAATCTTCATCCCGACGGCGATCACCAACGCGATCATCAACATGAACGCCCAACGGTGTCGCTCGACTGCGACCCCCTCGACGCGCGCCAACTCCTCATCCACCGTGATGAGCAGCAACGGACGCCACATCCTCCATAGCGCCGCCGTCAGACAGACCCCTCCGACAAACACGAACGCGAGGTCGCTCATCGACACGGCGAGAATGTCGCCGAAGAGGTAGTGCATCAGATCGGCGCGAACGCCCTCCATGAAGGAGAGGACGAGCAGCCCAATCGCCAACGTTCCGTGCGCGACGAGCCCAAAAATCGTGTCCAGTGGGATGCGTCCTCGCTCGCGTTCAATCAGGATGACGAGGACGGCGAGCAATAGGCAGACTAGTAGAGCGGATAGATTCAGGTTCAACCCCAGCCACAAACCGAGCGGCACGCCGAGCAGCGTCGAATGGGCGAGCGCTTCGCTGAAGTATGCCATCCGTCGCCAAACGACGAATGATCCCAACAGCCCCGCGATCAACGCGACGCCGATTCCGCCGATGTACGCCCGCAAAATGAACTCAGGCATCAACGGCGATCTCCGACGGCGCGGCGGCGGGCGTGTGAATCGTCCCAATCTGCGGCATGAACAGCGATTGATACCCGTGATGCGCTTCGACCTCTCGAGGCGTTCCCGCGCAACAGACGTGTCCGTTCAGGCAAACGACGTAATCGGCGAACGGCATCAACAGGTGCAGGTCGTGCGATACCATCAGGACGCCGCATCCGGTGCGGTCGCGCGTTTCGGCGAGCAGTTCGTGTAGTTCGAGCTGCCCCTGCTGATCGACGCCCTGCGCGGGTTCGTCCAACACAAGCAGTTCCGTGTCGCGCATCAACGCGCGCGCGAACAGGATTCGCTGCGTCTCTCCGCCGGAAAGTCGTTGTAGGGGTCTGTCGAGCAGTTGCGTCGCTCCGACCGCCGACACCGCGTCGTCCATTCGAGACGCCTTCGCGTTCGGCGTCAACATCAGGAACCGCCGTGTTGTCATCGGAAGGCTGGGGTCGATGGTGAACCGCTGCGGGACATAGCCGATGCGAAGTCCGCGAGCGAGTCCGATGGAACCCGCCTCAAACGACTGAAGCCCCAGCACGGCGCGGAGCAACGTTGTTTTTCCCGCCCCGTTCGGACCGATCAATGCGACGATCTCTCCCGCGTAGACGCGCATCGACACGCCGTCCAGCACGCGGCGCGACTCAATCGTCGTGACAACTTGATCAACATTGACTAGCAATCGACGCTCAATCAACCTATTGGCTCCGTTCGGCACGCGGGACACGTCCCCAACACTTCAACAGCAGATCGCGTCACGGTGAAATCGACCCGTTCCGCCAACGCCCCAATCGACGCGCGAATCGAGCCGTCTTCCAGTTCCGTCGCCGCGCGGCACGACTCGCAGATGAAGAACAGCCCCGAATGAGACGACTGCGGGTGGTTGCACCCGATGAAGGCGTTGAGCGAGTTGATCCGGTGAATCAATCCTTGCTCCATCAGGAACTCCAGCGAGCGGTAGACGGTCGCGGGCGCGGCGCGTCGTCCGTCGGAGACGAGCGTTTCGAGAATGTCGTA
>JAQBWJ010000476.1 GCA_027625215.1 Candidatus Poribacteria bacterium | reverse complement strand
AAAGTACTGGTGGGAAAAGCGGTTCGGCGTCGAGGACGACGCGGGAGACGAGTAACCATCGCGCTCCGTCGTGATTGAAACACCCTTGCCCAAAGTACCTCACGTAAAGATTTTGGCGCGACCCCACGATTTCGACTTAAGCCGATCAACTGTTTGACCGATAGACGTTTTGACAGTCAAGTAACGTTTGATTGCGAAAGACTTAGGGGATAGCGCCTTATGGCAGGTGTTACTAACTGCCATAAGGTTTTTTCTCTTCAGAAACCGATTTCTCACCAATGCCCACCGACCGACTGACCCTTCACTTCTATACCCGCGCCGACTGCCCTCTCTGCGAGAAGGCGTCTCAAGCGATGCGCGCCGTCTTCGCGCAACTCCCCGACGTGCCTGTCGAGGTGATCGAACGCGATATCGACACGAACGCCGATTGGCACGACGCCTACAAATGGGATATCCCGGTGTTGGAACTCGAAGGGGAACGGCTGTTCACGTACCGCGTCCACGCCCCGCGCTTGGAACGCGATCTGCGCGACGCTTGGGATGCTCGTACATAAAAAAGACGAGGACGGGTTCATGCCCCGCCCTCGCTTGCTCAGCGATTTGGCTGTGTTATGCGGTAACCTGCCACAATCGCGCGGCAGGCAACCACATTAACGGCTCAATCCCTGATTAGTTCAATGGATAACTCGGCACATCGATATACGTGTGCCAATCTTCCTCAAAAATCTTCCACTCGCCGCCGTCGTTGACGAACTTCAGCGTCTTGATGCCGATGTCTTGGTAGACGGGCGCTTTCTCCACGCCGGAGGTGTACGCGCTGTACTCCTGACGGAAGTTCAGGTCGGCGACGGCGCGGTCGCCCGTGACGCGCACGTTGGAGACGCCGACCTCAATCGTCCCGTACCGTTCGACGATGCGCTCCATCCGACGACGCAGTTCCGTCTTCGTCAACTCTTCGGAGAACTCTTTGCCCTGCACGACCGTCACGCGCTTGATCTTCGCGTAGTCCGCGTACCACGCCATGTATGCGTCGATCTCTTTTTCTTCCCACGAGGTGCGCCACACTTCGAGGATCTGCTTCAGTTTGAACTCCGTGTCGAGCGGCGCGCTCCCATCGGGCGGCGTGTAGGACACCTGTTCCAACGAAGCCATCGTCGTTGTTCCAAACGCGCCGTTCGGCAGCGCCATGTCCATGTCGGATGACGGCTCCGGCTCGCGCACGATAGGCGCGGCGGTCGTTGAGATATCCGTCACGCGCCATTTGCGCCCCCAACCAGCCACTTCGAGTTGAAACGTCACGTCGCCCGCTTCCCGCGAGAACGTGAGAGCGGCGGTGCGGTCGTCCTCGTTGATCGCCGCGTTGGTTGGGATGACGATGATCCCTTCCATCACTTCCGCCTCAATCGGTTCCGCCTGCTTACCGGCGTAGTGCAGTTCCCGCAACAAGTCCATCCCGCGCGTGTACGCCGTCGGGTTCGATTCGATCAGGTCGACGGCGAGCAGGTTGTTGAAACGCGATTCATCGTTATCGACGACCGCCTGATTCCACCGCGAGATGAACCCATCGACCGACTCCGCCTGCGGACGCGCCAACAACACGCCTCCCGCGACCACCACGACCGACAGCGCGGCGAGTCCCGCCATCGTCACCCATTTGTAGGTGGGATGATCCATCTGCCGCTTCCACCATTTGCCGAACCGCTCCGTCGCCGTCGGCGGGAAACCCGGTGGCAATGACGCGCTTTCACCGTATTCGCTATTCATTAAACTGAGACCTTACTTCCAAAAAATCGCGCTCTGATTCCGATAGCGACGGTTTTTTTCATCGATTGCCGGGGAACGACGGAACATCGCGGTAGTAACGCCACTCTTCGCGCGCGACGCGCCACGAGCCGGACGTTTCCGACCAATACGACTTGCGTACCCAGAACTCGAAGGTGTTGGACGCGGAGGCAGCCTTGCGTCGGTACGCCGCTTCCGCGACGACGGAACCGCCCTCGCCGTAGACGGACGATTCGCGCAGCAACGACCACTCTGCCGGGCTCGATTGACGCACCTGCGTCATCAACTGGTCGTGCGACCAGTACTGCCGCGACTCCTTGCCGTTGTCCACCGTGATCCGCGCGCCGTCCGCCGTCGGCGAGTAGTAACGGATGTGATCGGCGATCACGGCGGTTTCCCACGTCGTCTTCCACGTTTGAACAAACGGTTTGGCGGCGCGGAGTTGCGCTTCGGGGACGACGTTTTCCTTCTGTTGAGCCCGCGCCCGCTGGATCGCCGCGTCGCGCTGACGGTCGCGTTCCAAGTTGTCGATCTTGCGGGAGTACTCCTGAGCGACCTGAGCCGTCTCGGTCTTCGCCGCCTCGACTCGTCGCGTCGTGGAGACGGACGCTGTTGCCGCGTCCGCTCTGGCGGCGTTCAACGCGCGTTCGGTCGCCTGAATCTGCGCTGCCAGTTCGCGCACCGCCGATTGCGACGACTCTTGTCGGTTCTCGGATTCTTCCAACATCGCCGTCAATGAACGCATCTGTTCTCGCGCGGTTTGAAGGTCGGCTTCCAACCGACTGGCGCGCGGTCTTGAAGGATCAGCGACGAATCGCGCCGAACGTTCTCGACTTCGCGTCGCAACGCCAGCAGGTCGTCTTGAATCTGACGGGCGGAATCGCGGTTCTGCTCGGATTCCAGTTTCGCGCGCGACAACGCCGCCTCGTACTGTTTCGATTCTTCGGTCAGCAGTTTTTGGAAGGACGTGGCTTGGGACGACAGCATCATTGCGTTTTGCGCTTGCAGTTGGGCTTCCTGCGCCGCTTGGAACGCGATCAAGCCCTCTTTGTCGTCAAGCGCGCGTTTCGCTTCGGCGAGTTTCACTTCCGCCTGCGTCAGCGAAGGACGCGCCGAGATCGTAAGATTGGAGTTTTTCGCCTGCGCGATGCTCGCTTCCGCCTGACGGATCGCCAACGCGACATCGTCCGGCTCAATCGTGCCGATGCCGACACTGCACCCGACCAAGAAGACGGTCGTGAGCGGCAGGCTCCATAAGAGGGTACGCGCGCGTCGCAAGGAATTGGGCAGACCATCGAAAATCGGGTGTGTCATAGAGACTCTCCTTATTTCCCCCGTGACCTCGCGTCGGACCTCGACACGGGATTCATCATATAGGATACGCAGAGCCGCGCCAAGTCGCTATAAACAAACCGAGAACTTTATGTAAAACGCGCCTATTTCGTTCGACGCTCCGGTTCCGTGACGATTGCCGACTGCGCCAAGATGCGCTTCATTCACTATCGTTCGTCATTCCACATTCAACATAACGGTCGCCCACTCGATTCGCAACCTTGCCGGAACCGAGCAACCGTCTTTACGTCGTGTCCTCAATGCCGTTATGATCCATTCCAGACCAACGCGCCACCCCCTTTATCGCCGGAGCTCGACCGATGAACCTGCTCTCGATTCTCCCCACGGACGGGTCGCTGACCGACCACCGCATCACCTACCTCCCCGAAACGAACACCGTCTTCGACCCGC
>JAQBWJ010000475.1 GCA_027625215.1 Candidatus Poribacteria bacterium | reverse complement strand
CAAAATCCGCGCCGAGTCCGTGTTTCAGGGCGCGGCGCGTCACGAAGAACAGGCGGGAAAACTCGCCATTCTCCGATGAGACCGCGTGCTTCCCGCGTGCGATTCACGTTGATTCTCGCCGCTCGCGCCCTATATACTCGGTGACAACTTACCAACCGAGTATTCTCCGTCAACGGGACGAACACGCATCAATTCGGACGATGGGGCGAAAGGACGACAGCCGTGAACGCAAACCGCGCGACGATCACCGATTTGGAAAGCGCAACGGGTCAGGACTTCGATTGGGGCGCGCTTCGTTGGCTCAACAGCGGCGAGATCGACCCCGACGCGGAAACGACCTTCGGCGTCGTTTATATTGAAGCCGGGAAATCGAACCCGCTCCATTGTCATCCCAACTGCGAAGAAGTGATCTACGTCTTGTCGGGCAAGTGCGAGCATCGGCTTGGAGACGAATGGTATCCGTTGACGCCGGGCCAAATGATGCGGATTCCGCGCGGCGTGAAACATTGCGCTCGCAACAACGGGTGGGAACCTGTCCGCATGATCATCTCCTATTCCGCGCCCGACCGGGAGTTCGAGCTCGTCGCAGAGTAGGTCCCGCGCGCGCGAAAAAGACCCTCCGGCGAAAGTCAGTATGAAATCCGACCGCATCTCGCCGACGACCCCGACCCGTTCGCTTGACGACTCGCACAAGCCGGACTTGATTCTGTCCGGGCGCGATCTGTCGGGATTTCGGGACGGTCTGTCGGTCGGCGAGGTCTTGAGCGGGCGCGTGCTGGAAGTGTTGGACGACTCCACCTCGCTCGTCCGGTTTCGCGGGTATAACCTCGTCACGCAGTCGGAATCGTCGTTGCCGCGCGGGGCTCAGGTTCACGCCGAAGTGACGGGACTCGGCGAGCAGATCACGATGCGGTTGCTTCAACCGGGCGGGGGATTGGACCGCGCCGCGTCGATGCTGGAAGAACTCGGCATCCCCGTCACGCGAGGAGCGCTTGCGATGATCGGGTTGATGGAACAGGCGGGCGTCCCGATCAACGCGCAGACGTTGCAACATGTATTCTCGCGCCTTGCGTCACTCCCGCCGACGCAGCAAGCCGCCGAACTGTTGGTCTTGACGCAGGCGTTGAACACGCCGACTTCCGACGCGACGCTTGAAACCCTCCGCGTGTTGACCGAACCGCAGCCCTCATTCGGGCAGCGCGTCGCAACGCTTGAATCGCAATTGCAAACGGTGGTGTCGCAACTGCCGCAAGGGGGTTCGCCGACGCTAACGGCGTTGGGGACCGTCGTATCCCAACTCGCGCTTCGCCCCGACGCGGACAACGTGCTCGCTCAACTGCGATGGTTCATGCACCATGCGGGGATGAACTACGAAGCGTCGCTTTTGAACGGCGCGGCGGCGGACTCGTCGTTCAAGGGGTTGCTGATTGGCGGACGGTCGGAGTTGGTGGCGTTGCTCGCGGCGGGCGCGGCGAACGGCGCGATGCTCGAAACGGTGCGAGCGAACATCGAAGGCGTGCTTCATCAGTTGGACGCCTCCCAAATGCTCGCCCGCATCCCGTCGATCAACCTGCCTCATCTTTATCTTCAAATCCCGTACTGGGTTGATCCGATGATGCGCGCGCCGCTGACGCTGGAAGTGCGAGGACGCAAAGAAGACCCGACCGCCGACAAGATGGACGAAGACAACACCGAGATCGAGTTTTCCGTGAAGACGAAGAAATGGGGTCGCGTGCATCTGCGGTTCGTGATCCACGACGGTCGGATTCGCGCGTCGATTGAGGCGGAAACGGCGGAGGCGAAGGAGCGGATCGACTCGAAGGTGCGGGCATTCGTCGGGCGGCTGGAGGAAGTCGGTTACTCCATCCAACAGATGACGACGCTCGTCGCGCGGGCGTTGGGCGAACCGGAGCCTGTCATCCCGCCGATCCACTTCGGCGACTTTCACCTCGATATGGAGGTGTGAGATGGCGATGTGGACGAAACGGTCGTCTCGCGCGTTCGAGTACTTGACGCAACAAACGTCGATGCCGCGAGTCGTCCGCGCGCCGCGCCCTGAGTCGGATGAGATCGGCGAACGCGCTTCCGACAAGATCCTGCGGATCATCGAAAGCGCGGGGTGGGACGTTCACAGCGACGCGGAACTGCTCGATTTCTTGGCGAATGTCGATGTGCAGGAACAGGTGCCGCCGAAGGTACAGGAGTTGATCGCCGAAGTGCTGTTTTTTTGTTGGGAACTCGATCAAGACGAATAGAACGTAAAAAAGGGAGAGACGCGATGGAGACGTTCAAGGCGAGTCCGGCGCAGATCGCGCAGTTTCAGGAAGACGGGTTCCTCTTCGTGCGAGGCCTGTTCGACGCCGAAGAGATGGAACTCCTGTTGAACATCGGCAAGCACGATCAGGAAAAGAACGCGAACGTCCACGCGGCGCGCGACGCCGAAGGACGCGAAAGCAAACTCTGGCTGACCAGCGAATCCCGCGACGATATCTACAACGCCTTCGTCCGCAGCCACCGACTCGCCTCGACGATGGAGACGGTGATGGACGACGAGGTGTACCTTTACCACTACAAGATGATGGTCAAGGAGCCGAAGGTCGGCGGGGCGTGGGAGTGGCATCAGGACTACGGCTATTGGTATCGCAACGACTGTCTCTATCCCGACATGGCGAGCGTGATGATCGCCGTTGATCGGGCGTCGAAGGCGAACGGTTGTCTGCAAGTGTTGAGAGGCTCCCACAAGTGCGGGCGCATCGAACACGGCACGTTCGGCACGCAGAAGGGCGCCGATCCCAAACGCATCAAACTGTTGAGCGAACACCTTGAGCTCGTTTACTGCGAGATGGCTCCCGGCGACGCGCTGTTCTTCCACGCGAACCTGCTGCACTGCTCCGCCCCAAACGAAAGCGACGATCCGCGCTGGACGCTCATCTGCTGCTACAACACGAAGCACAACCCCTGCCGCGATCTGCCCGGACACGGCAGTTACCGCCATCTCGAAAAGTGGGACGACGCGCGGATCAAGGAGATCGGTCGGCGGCAATGGTCTTCTTTGCAGGAGGGATGAAGAATTCGGGGGAAACCTTCTTTCGACAAAGAAGGTTTCCCCCGCGACGCCTTTCCAAGAAACTTTGTATTTGGGCGGGTGGTACGACACGATTGGATGTGCGAACGATACGGCAATGCCTCAAAACAGATGAAATGGAAAAACCAAGTATGAGAACCGTCAAAATAGGATTGATCGGCGCGGGCGGGATTTCGCAGGCGCACTGCCGCTCACTGAGCAAGGTGGAGGGCGCGGAGATCGTCGCGGCGTCCGACCTCGTTCCCGCCAACAGGGAGCGGATGAAGAACGATTGGGGCGTCACAAACCTTTTCAGCGACTACAACGAGATGCTGAAGATGGACGAAATCGAAGCGGTGTACGTCTGCACCCCGACGGCGGTGCACGCGGCTCCGACGGTTGCCGCTCTGCGCGCCGGGAAGCACGTTTTCTGCGAAAAACCGATGGAGGCGACACTCGCCGC
>JAQBWJ010000474.1 GCA_027625215.1 Candidatus Poribacteria bacterium | reverse complement strand
CCTTCGCCGCCGGAAACAGCACGTTGTTCAGAATCAACCGATATCCCGGCGAGTTCTTGAACAGTTCCAACTGCGTCGCGGGTTCTCCGACGTTGTGCGCGTAATCTTCCGGGTCGTGTCCCGCCATGAAGGTGAACGTCCCCTTGCCGAGTTTCCCGTGAACGTACTTCACATAGTCCGACCCGCGAATGTCGCCCAACACCGTCACATGATCGCGCAACAGCGACCGCTTGAACGAGGTCGATTGCCCCAAATACCCGTGCACACGACTGACGTGACACTGAGTCAGCATCGTCGGGATCGGGTCGTACTTCGCCGAGAACTCAAACAGCGTGAAATCCTCCGCGCCGGACTCCTCGCGTCGTTCTGGGTTCGGGTTGTCGATGTCGGAGAACTCGTAGGTGTAGGGGTCGGTGATGAGCGTGAAGTTCTTGAACGCGGTCGTTCTTGTGAAGTCCAGTTTCGCGGCATAGTCGGGGTCGATGGGTGAGCCGTCGAGCTCCGCCGCGACGATATCCACCTGCCCCGCGCGAGCCGCAAGCGCGATATCCATTGTTTCCGGCGCGGAACACATCGCAAACACGAATCCGCCGTCGTTCTCGATGTAGTCGCGGATCGCCAGCGCGACGGCTCCTTTGGCGTCCGGCACGCGCTTAAACCCCAGCCGTTCCGATTCTTGGTCGAACAGCGCCACCCGTTGTCGATACCACAGCACGTCTTTGTAAAACCCGTAGAACTTGCCGTGCTGACCCGTGAAATCCTCATGGTGCAGGTGGAGCCAGTCGTAATGCTCGCGTTGGAGCGTGCCGTTTAACACCTGCTCGTCCCAGACGGTGTCGTAGGGGATTTCCGCGTAATCCAGCGCGAGTTTGACGGCGTCGTCCCAAGGGTCTTGAAACACCGTCTCTTCCGGCGGCGCGTAGACGGCGATCTTCGGCGCTTTCTCAAGCGTCACCGTGTCCATGTTGCCGTCTTCCATGACGCTCTTGATCGCCAGCAGTTTGGGGTCGTCCATCGCTTCGACGGCGACGCCCATCGCCAACGCTTGCGCCCGCACGTCCCGGCGGTCTTCCAACACGAACGCGCCGGAGCGGTAGTTCAACAGCCATTCGGCGTGGTACTCGCGCGGCGTTTGGAGCGCCCAGAAGGTCAGCCCGTACGCTTTGAGGTGGTCGGTCTGCGCCTTGTCCATCGGGACAAGCAACCATTGGGCGGACGCGCTCAGAGTCGCCGCCAACATCAGGAAGGAAACGACCAACGTCTTCCCCTGTCGCATCAAATCACCCCTCAATCTCGCCGAGCAGTTTGCGGAGATGCTGACGCGCCGTTACCGCGTACGCCCCCGTCGGATACTTCTCCAGCAACCGTTCATAGGCGTTGACGGCGGCGTCGCGGTCGTTTCGAGTCTCATGGAACGTCGCCAGCCGCATCAACGCCTCCGCCGCCAACGTGCCACCCTTCTCCGCGACCGCCTCGTACGCAGCCGTCGCCGTCTCCGACTCGCCCGCGCCCAACAACAACTCCGCCAACAACATCCGCGCGTCGTCAGCGACGGGCGCGCGCGAAAACTCCTCGACGAGTGATTGACACGTCGCCGTCGCCCCCGCCGAATCGCCTCGCTCCCTCTGCGACATCGCCTCGACATAACGCTTCAACGCCGAGTCCCACCCGCTGTTCGAGCGAATCAGCCCAACGCGGTCGAGCGCGTCGTTGGCGACATCGGAGAACGGCATCATCGTCGCCGTGTCGCGGTACTGGGTCGCCGCCGACTCGAAATCGCCCCGTCGGAGCGCGATCTCCGCGAGCAGGTACTTCGCGCGCACGTTCGCCTCCGGGTCGGGCGATTGAAACAGTTCCAACTGCTGCGCCGCCGCGTCGAACTCTCCCAAGACGATCCGCGTCTCCGCATCCAACA
The DNA here is from genome assembly GCA_027625215.1 of Candidatus Poribacteria bacterium. Lineage (GTDB taxonomy): Bacteria > Poribacteria > WGA-4E > JAQBWJ01. Next base: position 1,614 of record JAQBWJ010000474.1, on the reverse strand, counting down.
AGTCGAGTTTCGGGCGTTCGGGGAACAGCGCTTGGATCGGTTTCGTCAACTCAAGGCGTTCCAACGCCGCGTTCGGCTGATGCAACCCCTCCAACAAGCATCTCACCAACCCGACATCCGCCGTCCGCGCGAGCCGACGGTTTGGATCCGCTTCAATCGCCTGATCGTAGGCGTCCACCGCCGCCTGCCACCTTTCCGCGCGTCGATGAATGTCGCCCATCGCCGTCAGTCGTATCGACGTTTCGGGCGTGTTCGGGAACAGGTTCACCGCCGTTTGGTAGAACAGGAGCGCGCCTTCCGCATCGTTCGCGTCGTTGAGCGATTGGGCGTATTGCGTCAGCAGTTGCGCGTTGTCTGGGTGAATCAAACTCAACCGCGAGAACAGTCGCACCGCCGCACCGAGGTCGCCGCGCTTAAACGACAACTCCGCCATCGACAACACAACCGCCGGACTCTCGTTCGCCTTCTCGCCGAACCGTTGTTTGATCCGTTCCTCAGCGTCCGAATACGCCTTCTCGCGGCGACCCGGAGGGTACAGTTCATCCATCGACACGAGGATCGATTGACGGTTTCCGTACGCCAACCCGACATTCAGCATCGCGCGCACGTACACGTCGAGCGCGGCGTCCACATCGGCTTGAATCGCGTGAATCTCGGCGAGTTGCGTGTAGAGGTAGGTGAACGCCGGTTGCAGTTCGATTGCCGCCTCGTACTGCGCCGCCGCCTCTTTGTAAAACCCGTTGCGTTTGAACAGGTAGCCGAGTCGTTGACGGGTGTTGTAGGACACCTCCTCGCCCAGCGCCATCCTCATCCACACGGACACGGCGGCGTTCGGGTCGCCCTTCTCGACGTATACCTCGCCGAGCGATTCAAGCAGGTTCGGGTCGTCCGGTTTCGCCGTCAACGCCTTGTCGAGAAGTCGCACCGCGTCGTCGTACCGCTTCTGTTTGACGTACACCTGCGAAAGTTGGTCGATCATGTCGCCGCTGTCGGGAGACGACGCGAGATGGCGGCTCAACATCTCCTCCGCTTCTTCCGCCTTATCTTGACGAAGCAGAAGGTTGACGACCTGCTGAAACGCGCTGCGGAAGTAGGCCGACCCGGGGTACGTCTCGATGAAGGTGCGGTAGGCGATGGTAGCGTCGTTCAAGTTGCTGTCGGCGTAGAAGTAGTTGCCGATCAGGTAGTGCGCCATCTCCGCCGCGCGCGTCTTGGGGTGGGTGTTGATGACCGTTTGGCACATGATCGCCGCCTCGCGGTACTGGTAGCGTTGCGCGTACAAGTTCGCCCAGTAGGAGACGGCTTGCGTCGCCATGTTGTCGTCCGCGTTGATTTCGAGGATCGCGGCGTACGCCTGACGCGCCTCCTGATCGCGGGCGAGTTGCGCGTACGCCTGTCCAAGTTGAAGGTAGGCGTTCGGCAAGAGGGCACTGGCTGGGTACTCCTTGAGAAAGGCGCTCAGGTCGGCGACCGCTCCCGTCCAGTCGTTTTGAAAATACCGCTGTTGCGCCAACTGCCACGCCTGCACCTCCTTGGCGCTTGGGGTCGATTCTTGCGCGAAGAGAGTGAGCGAGACTCCAATAAAGAGCGCACACAACGCGACGAGAGGGGTAC
>JAQBWJ010000473.1 GCA_027625215.1 Candidatus Poribacteria bacterium | reverse complement strand
TCGCGACGGGGCGGTGGCACAGAATCTCTATCGAATCGATGTGGACAACCCCGATCAACTACGTCGTCTTACCAACAACCCCATTTACGACTGGCTACCCGTGTATTCCCCGGATGGCGAACGGATCGCGTATACCTCCGCTTCTGCAATATGGGTGATTGATTCCCTTGGACAAGGCGCGAAAAGACTTACACAGCCGCAGCTTGGGGACGGCGAGCCAAGTTGGTCTCCCGATGGACGCTACATTGCCTATGGTTCCTCATCGCAAGGGACAGGTTCCGACATCCATGTGTTGGATCTCGCCAACAATACCGTGCAACGACTCGTGACGGATCCCTCGTCGGACAACAACCCGGATTGGTCCCCCGACGGCGATACACTCGTGTTCTATTCGAATATAGATCGCGATTCGAACCAACTCTTTCGCATCGATTTGGATGGTGGGAACCGAGTGAAACTGACATCGCCTCCCGGACGGTCGGTACAACCTGCATGGTTTCGAGGAGAACTACGCGCCGTCAATCCGTTCTCGAAGCGTACCGGAATCTGGGGCATGATAAAGATGATGCGGTCGAGATAACCTTGATCAACACGGGAACGTCACCCTCACCCTAGCCCTCTCCCTCAGGGAGAGGGAACCATACCGGATTTATGACAGAACTGCTCTCTCCCGAAGTCTTCAAAAACGTGCGGCGCATCGAGATGGTGGCGATGCGGCTTGTCACCCATCTGTTCACGGGCGAATACCACAGCGTCTTCAAAGGGCAGGGGATTGAGTTCGCCGAAGTGCGCCCCTATGAGCCCGGTGACGACGTTCGCACCATCGACTGGAACGTGACGGCGCGCACGGGCGTCGCGCACATCAAACGGTATGTCGAGGAACGCGAGTCGGTGTTGATGCTGCTCGTTGACGCGAGCGGGTCGTTGCGGGTGGGGTCGCGCGGGTTGAAGAGTCAGTTGTGCGCGGAGGTCGCCGCCGTGCTTGCGCTCGCCGCCATCCAGAACAACGACAAGGTGGGGTTGATCCTGTTCACCGACCGCGTCGAGAAGTACGTCCCGCCGCGCAAGGGTCGGCGGCATGTCTTGAGAGTCGTCCGCGAAATACTGACCCACCAGCCGGAGCGGCGCGGGACGAATCTTTCCGAAGCGTTGGCGTACTTCGCGCGGGTGAACCGCAAACGCTGCACCGCGTTCGTCCTGAGCGACTTCCACCAGACCGACGGAAACGGCTACGACGCCGCGCTCAAACGCGCCGCCGCCCGCCACGACCTCGTCGCCGTCGAAATCCGCGACCCGATGGAGTCGCGCCTGCCGAACGTCGGCATCATCCGCTGGATCGACGCGGAGACGAACGCGCTGCGCGTCACGCACACGGGCGTCGAACTGGACGCGCAGACCGCCGTCCGCGCCGAGCGGTTCCGCCGCCACCGGGTCGATCATGTGCCGCTGTCAACGGGGGAGTCGTACGTGGAGCCGCTGCTGGCGTTCTTCCGTCGGCGAGAGAAGCGGCGGTTGCATTATTGATCGGATATACACGCCACCTCCCACATTCTCAATTCCAATCCGACGGTGGTAGTATTCACGATGAACGGGAGGCGAACGATGACGGAATCAACCACGACGAATCAGAAAGTCCAGCGCGTTGTTCAGACCGTGACGACGCGGGAAGAACGCCGAAAGATGTGGCGCGAAGCGTTGACGCGGCTCGACAAACTGCGCCGTGAAATCGCCGAAGAACATGGACCCTTTGAGGACAGCGTTAAAGTGCTTGCGATGACACGAGAGCGCGACGATGGCAGATAAGATCGTGTTCGATGCGTCCGTTTCGGCGAAATGGGTTTTGGACGAGGCGATGACGGACACGGCGCGCGCGCTGTTGGATGAATGCGAACGAGACGATATCGAGATCACCGTCCCGCCACTGTGGGAGTATGAACTCGACAGCATCATCCGACATCACGTCTATCGGGGTGAGGTCACGGTGGAGCGCGCGAAGGAGATTCGCGTCGTGTTGGCGTCGATCCCAGTCACGGTGAAATACTCGCCACTGATCCGATCCCGCGCGAACGAGATCGCCGCCACAGCAAATCAACGACGGGTCTACGACATTATTTACGCCGCTCACGCTGAGGCGGAGGAATGCGATCTCTGGACGGCTGACAACAACTACTTCAAAGCGGTCAGGGCATTTTTGACCAACGTCAAGTACCTCAGCGATTATTTCCCAACCGACGATGAAAAATCATAGAGCGGTCATTTGGTGATTGGCGCTCATCAGGCTAACTCGCGCCCAACTTCCCAGTGATGCCCGAACGGATCGACGATCCGCCCCAACTGCCAGCCGTGTTCCTCGCCGACGGGGTAGACCTCCGTCGCCCCCGCAGCAATCGCTTGTTTGACGACGGCGGAGGGGTCTTCCACCATCAGCAGCATCCGCACGGAGCAACCGCCCAACGTTTCGGGACTGGGGTTGCCATGCTCCGGCGATTCGTCCGACACCCAAAACTCCGCGCCCGACACGCCTAAACGACACACGACATCCCCGCCGCCTTCCACGCGATACAGTTCCACCGCGCCGAACGCCTTTTTGTAGAACTCGACCGCCGCCGCCCCGCCGCGCACTGCAAGCGTCGCCGTGATGATCGTCTTGAAGGCGCCCGCCGGACGGTGGCTGCCGTTATTGTCGCTCATAGTTTGTCGGAGTCCTTATCCGTAGGGAAGAGGTCATGTCCCGTTACGCCTCGCGCACGTAGATCGGGTTCGAGAATATCCACGGGCGGAACTTTTTCCGCGCTTCGATACGATAGACACCCGGCTTCTCGACGGTGTAGGACAGTTTCTTGTCGTCCACTTCCTCGACCACCACGCCGTCCCGCAGCAGACAGATGTGCGCGACTTCGGGCAGCGCCGTCACCAGCCGCGTCCCTTCCGAAAACGTCATCTCGTCGCCCATGATGCCGACGACCCGACCGCGCTGCTGCGCCGTGAACTGGAAGCCCGCGCTGTCGCCGAAGCCGTCGTGCGCGAGGTAGCAGTGTCCCGCCTCAATCGCGTCGTAAATCTGTCGTCCCGCCGCCGTCGCGTCGTTTTTGTCGAGCGGCTCGCGGGTCAGTATGTGCGTGCGGATCGTCCCGAAAACGAACTCGTACGGCAGTATCTTGGGGAAGGCGACGCCCGGGATCTTCTTCGCGTGAATGTCCAGCGTGCCGAGCGCGACGCATTTCCGCGTCTGCCCGATCTCATCCCACTTGGCGATTGCCTTGCGGTGGGGTCCGTGAATGACGCTGTCGGGTCGCGCCAACGCTTTGGGCAGGGTCGCCCAGTTCACGTTGCGCGCCCAGTCGTGCATGTAAGACCAGAGTTCGATCCCCGTGAAGTTTTGCACGTTCCAGTCCAACCAAGGGCACGCCATCGCCCGCGTCGGGTAGTCTTCGCCGATGGGATGCGCGATGAACCCGAGCCCGCCCTGTTCCGCCACCGCGTCGATGAACCGCTGCGGACGGTTCCAGTTGCCGCGACCCGGCACCCGTTCGC
>JAQBWJ010000472.1 GCA_027625215.1 Candidatus Poribacteria bacterium | reverse complement strand
AATGGTGTTCCAGTCGTACACGCTGTTCCCGTGGCTAACGGTCAAGAAAAACGTCATGTTCGGGTTGAAGATGAAGGGTCACGCGCACGTCGAGGCGGAAGCGCAGGCGCGTCAATGGTTGGATGTGGTGGGGTTATCCAAGTTTGAAAACGCCTACCCGCATCAACTCTCAGGCGGGATGAAGCAGCGCGTGGCGATTGCGCGGGCGTTGGCGAATCAACCCGAAATCTTGTTGATGGACGAGCCGTTCGGGGCGTTAGACGCGCAAACACGGGCGAACATGCAGTCGTACCTGCTCGAAATCTGGCGTAATATCGACGTGACGATCCTGTTCATCACGCACGATCTGGATGAGGCGACGTTCTTGGCAGACCGAATTGTCGTGTTGGGCGCGAACCCGGGACACGTCAAGGAGATCATCGAAGTTCCGGTGCCACGTCCGCGTTCGGCGGATCAGTTCTTGTCGCAGGAGTTCATCTCAACGAAGCGACGGTTGGGCGAGTTGATCCACCCGCCCAACGCTGCGGACGAGGAAGAGGAAGTCGTTATCCCCCATGTCATCCGAATGACGAAGATTGGCGACGACCCGAATTGACAAAGACACCCCATGTCATTCTGAGGAGCGAAGCGACGAAGAATGACATGTCGTGGTTTGGCGTGAATGGAGGAGAGGCATGATACCGGGCGAGGTGATTCCCGGCGAGGGCGACATTGTCCTTAACGAAGGACGCGAGACGGTCAAGGTGACGGTGCAAAACGTCGGCGACCGTCCCGTGCAGGTCGGTTCGCACTTCCACTTTTTCGAAGTGAACAAAGCGTTGAAGTTCGACCGACGGACGGCGTACGGGTTTCGGTTGAACATCCCGTCGGGCGTCGCCGTTCGGTTCGAGCCGGGCGATGAAAAGGAAGTCGAACTTGTCGCGCTCGCGGGGAAGCGTGCCGTCTACGGATTGAACAACCGCACGAACGGCGAACTGGACGACGACCTCGTTCGCCACGACGCGATGTTGGGAGCCTAACGCCATGTCCTACCGACTCTCACGACGCGCCTACGCGGACATCTACGGACCCACCGTCGGCGACAAAGTGCGGCTCGCCGACACGGAACTGTTCATCGAGGTGGAGGAAGACCGCACCGTCTACGGCGAGGAAAGCAAGTTCGGCGGCGGGAAGACACTCCGCGACGGCATGGGGCAGATTCCCGGACTGACGCGAGATCAAGGCGTCTTGGACGTTGTCATCACGAACGCGCTCGTCCTCGACTGGTGGGGCATCGTCAAGGCGGATATCGGTATTAAGGACGGGCGGATCATTGGCATCGGGAAGTCGGGCAACCCGAACATCATGGCGGGCGTCGACAAAAACATGATCGTTGGGGCGGGCACCGAAGCGATAGCGGGCGAAGGGATGATCGTCACGGCGGGTGGCATCGACGCGCACATCCATTTCATCTGTCCGCAGCAGGTGAACGAAGCGTTGTCGTCGGGCGTCACGACGATGATCGGCGGCGGCACAGGTCCCGCGACAGGCACGAACGCGACGACCTGCACCCCCGGAGTGTGGAACCTCGCGCGGATGCTCGAAGCGGCGGACGGGTTGCCGATCAACTTCGGCTTCTTGGGTAAAGGCAACTCATCGCAGCCCGCCTCATTGCGCGAACAGGTCGAAGCGGGTGCGATTGGGCTGAAACTCCACGAGGATTGGGGCACGACACCCGCCTCCATCGACTGTTGTCTGAGTGTCGCGGACGAATACGATGTACAGGTGGCGATTCACACCGACACGCTGAACGAAGCGGGGTTTGTTGAGGATACGATCGCCGCGTTCAAGGGACGCACGATCCACACCTATCACACGGAAGGCGCGGGCGGTGGTCACGCGCCGGACATTATAAAGGTATGCGGCGAGGCGAACGTATTGCCCTCGTCCACGAACCCGACGCGCCCGTTCACCGTCAATACCATCGACGAACACCTCGATATGCTGATGGTCTGCCATCATCTCGTCCCGTCGATCCCGGAAGACTTGGCGTTCGCGGAATCGCGGATTCGACCCGAAACAATCGCCGCCGAAGATATTTTGCACGACATGGGGGCGATCAGCATGATCGCGTCCGACTCGCAGGCGATGGGGCGGGTAGGCGAGGTGATTCTGCGGACGTGGCAGACGGCGCACAAGATGAAAGTCCAACGCGGGCGATTGCCGGAGGAGTCGGGCAACAACGACAACGTTCGGGCGAAGCGGTACGTCGCCAAGTACGCGATCAACCCGGCAATCGCGCATGGGATCGCCCACGAAGTCGGGTCGGTGGAGGTGGGGAAAGTCGCCGATCTCGTGTTATGGAATCCGGCGTTCTTCGGGGTGAAGCCGCAGATGGTCGTCAAGGGTGGGTTCATCGTCTGGGCGATGATGGGAGACGCGAACGCTTCCATCCCGACGCCGCAACCTGTGTTGGGGCGACCGATGTTCGGGGCGTTCGGTCGGGCGAGGTACTCAACGTCGATGACGTTTCTATCGCAGGCGGGGGTCGAAAACGGTATCGGCGATGCGCTTGGTTTGCGAAAGGCGGTTGTCGCGGTGAAGGGGTGTCGGGAAATCGGGAAGTCGTCGATGAAGTTGAACGACTACCTGCCCACATTGGAAGTCGATCCCGAAACGTATCGTGTTGTTGCCGACGGAATCCACTTGACCTGCGAGCCCGCCGAAGTGTTGCCGATGGCACAGCGATACTTTCTGTTTTAGGAACTCCGTATATGATCGTGGTTGAACGAATTGTCGAGCCTTCTTCCGACGAATCGATGGAGCGGGATGTCGTGCGGTTGACGTGGGAAGAACGGCAGAAGTCGCGTCAACGGCTGCGGACGGTCGGTGGAGTCGAAATCGGACTCGCGCTGCCGACGGGGACCGTGTTGACTCCCGGTGATCGACTGTATCAAACTAAGTTCGTGGAGATTGTCGTGGAAGGCGCTCGAGAATCGGTATTTGTCCTGCGCCCTCAGTCGTTGGAGGACGGCGTGCGTATGGCGCATCAGATCGGGAACCTTCACCGCACGCTTGGGATGGAGGGCGACGCAATCCTCGTCCCGCACGAACCGACAATGGAACGACAGTTCGAGCGTCTCGGATTCGAGTACGTGGTCGAAAACCGCGTCTTCACACCGATTTCGCGCGCCGCGGCGCACGTCCATCCGCACTGAGCCATGTCACTCCTCCACCTTCTTCAAATGACCGACTCCGCCTTTCCGACAGGATCGTTTGCCCATTCGTTCGGATTGGAGACGTACGTTCAACGCGGCATTGTCCATGACCGCGCCTCGTTTGAAGCGTTCCTACGCAGTTCGTTGGCAAATGGATTGATGCGATCAGACGCGACCGCCGTTTCCATTTCTCACCGAGCAACCGTCAGGGATGATTTTATGTCGTTGCGGCAAGTCGATTCGACGCTTTCGGCGATGAAAGTCGCGGAGGAATCGCGGGTGGCGAGCGCGCAGATCGGTAAGCAGTTTTTGCGAAATGTCGGCGCGTTGGTTGAAGA
>JAQBWJ010000471.1 GCA_027625215.1 Candidatus Poribacteria bacterium | reverse complement strand
GAGCTCTCGGCGCCGAACGCGAGATCGCGCCGTTCCAGTTCCATGCGGAACTGCATCTTGCGGTTGGGGCGAAGCAGCGCGCCGAATCGGGGGCGCAATTCGTCTCCGACCTGATGCGCTTCGACGCCGATGTGCAGCACGTCGGTCGGGCGGACGAGCAGTCCCGCGCTCCAACCCGTAGACCAGGTGTCGTTGTAGGAACGCCAACCGTCGTAGGTCGCGCCGATGGAGAGTTGCGAGTGAAGTCGCGCGGCGTACCCGACGGACAGGCGGTTGCGGTCGGTTTCAAACGTGCCGATGGGGTTCCACGATTGGTTGAACAGGAAGCGGTCGTGGTCCGCCAAGTCCGCCATGCCGACGCCGACGGAGCCGTACTTGCCAAAGGGGACGGTCGCCGCCAACGCGCTCTGCGTCGTATCGACGGAAAGCGTTGACTTCGATACATCCGCCATGAGAGACGGATTGCCGAACAACGCCGCGCCGTCGCCGCGCAGCGTGGTAGACATCGAACCCATGCCGTTGGAGCGCGCGCCCACTGCCGGAAACAACGACGTGCGCGCCGACGCGACACACGACGCCGCGCATAACAAACCCATCAAAACGCCGAGAAACGCCCGTCTCATCCGACCTATCGCCTCCGCACAGCCGTCTTCGTTCACATTTTTGTTGGAATCATCGTTTGAACGATATTTCTTCGCGTACAGTCTGACGAAGAATGTCGCGTCGGCGTTGCAGTCAGATGAGATCGGTGTCGCCACTGCCGCGCTACCACTGAATCAGCGGTTTCAATTCGGCGGGAGCCAAATCGGTCATCCCATCCGGCATAGGAACGAGCATCACCGCGAATCGAAGGGTCGTGGCGGGCACGTCGACGCGGGCGACGAGTCGGCGGACGCCTTCGTTCGTCTTTTGCGGCGGTGCTTGCTCGGCGGATTCGACCGAAAACGTTGCGTCGGTGGGAGACACGATGCTGGCGACGAGGCGTTTCCCGTCCAACGTCAACATCGCGCTTCGTCCGTCCGACGCGACAGAGATATCGGCGTCCGTCGTCATGCCCCACGCGAACTCGCACGGTCGGGACGACTCCAACTCGTCTTGGATGAGGACGCCGCGTCGATTGTCGACCAACTTCAGTCCGCGATGGAGCGATTCGACGGGGTCGGCGTAGGCGTTCGACAGGTCGATCACGCAGAACGGATCGTCGCCCGTCTCGAAGCGGGTCATCTTCGACACGCCTTCGGGGTCTTGGTCGATCCCGTCGATGATCGGGACGTTGTGACTGTAAGCGTTCAACCGATAGTACTGCCAGCGAGAGCCTCCGCGACGACTCTGCCAGTAGCCGGGCAGGTTGTAGTCGTCCGCGCCGAGATCGCGCGCCCAACGGACGCCGAGCGCGTCCAACTCGAAATTGCCCACGTCGAGATGGGAGTGGTTCACCTGGTTGTAGCCCGCCTTGATACCGACGAACAGGGCGTTTGGGTCGTTCCACGCGCTGCGGAACAGGGCGACCTCCACATCGCCGCGAAACCGTTTGTCGAGCGGAGCGGTCGCGTCGGAATCCGGTTTGGGAACGTACCACATCAGATGTTCGGGCGACGCGCCTTTGTCGGCGATTTGGGCGTGCTCTTGCGCGGCGATGAAGGCGTCGGCGTAGCGGCGCGCCAGCCAGAACATACTCCCGGTCGGTCGGCGACGCGCGCGTTCGCCGCTGTCGGCGTAGTTCAGGAGCAAGTCGGTGGGACCCGTCGTGTGGACGGGCGCGTAGGCGGCATGGCGCAACCCGTCGCGGTCGCTCAACCCAAAATCCGTACCGAGCGCCGACTGGAGCGCGTCGAGTCCGTAGGTCGTGTATTGGGTCGCGTATGTCCAGTAGCCGGGTCCTTCGCCCCATGCGCCGTCTGGGTCGTACGTCTTAAGGGCGAGCGGAAACGATTCTACCGCTTGGGGAATGATCTCGTTCGCGTACTGGGGATCGGTCTCGACAATCGCCAACGCGCCGACGATCAGCCCGCCGTTGCAGACTTGGTTCCAGTTGTGTTCGGAACGCATCCACCATGTTGACGGACCTCGACCGTTGTAGGCGTCGATGCCGTGCTCCAGTCCCAAACGGATAAGCCCGTCTTTGATCGATTCGCGCGTCGGCGCGTCGATCACGTCGTAGAGCCAGTCGTAACCAATACCGACGGCGGCGGACATCTCCGCCGTGTCGAGGAAGTGGGACGGGTTCCAGTCGGGGAACCCGCAGACGGTTTTCAAGTTGGCGATGGCGGCGTCGGCGTATTTGGTGTCGTTTGTCCATCGGTAGGCGAGGGCTAGGGCGAAGGTGCGGTTCAGGCAATCGCGGCTGACGTGAAGGAGGCGCGGTCCTCGAAGTTCGTGCTTCAACGGCGGACGGTCGAGAGCGTTGTCGGCGCGCGCGATCACGTCGCGGACGACGCGTTGGAGCGATTCGTCCGACTCGACGCGCGCTTTCAGTTCCGCGAGAGCGTCGTTGTGGAGGAACAGGCGCGGGTGGTCTTCACGCAGCGTTTCGAGAGGCCGTTCGAGGGCGGCGGTGTTCATCGTCCAACTCCCTATCATCAGCAACATCACCGGGATCATGGGACGTGTCATCGGTTGCGCGTTCCGTGTTGGGGAAAGTCTACTTGCGGTCGAGGCGATCAACGTTGGGGACGGGTGGACTGAAATCGCGTCCCGCCGTCGGGTTGCATGTTGCCGGGAGATCGTCGTAAGTTCAAGCGGACAACATCACATTCTGAGGGACGCGACGATGAGACGACTGTTCGGCGGATGGCGGATTCAATCCAAGATCGTCGTGCCGTTTACGGCGGTGTTCATCGTCGTAATGAGCCTGTCTGCCGTGACGATCCTGCTGATGTTCAACCGCTATTCGGAGTCCAGCCTCGAACGGATGATGAACGACCGTTGGCAGGCGGTCAACGAGACGGGGTTTCTTGCCGGATCGGACGACTTTGGGACGTTCACGGATTTCGACAAGGTCAAGAGGGCGTTCGGGCTCGATGTGATCGGTTCTGCGGCGAACGGCGACTATCTCGGCGGAACGCTGAATCGAGACGAGTTTTCCCAAGAAGACCGCGACGCGCTGATAGCGATGCTGGTCGAGGTGCAGGGCGATCCGAAACGGCAGCGCACCGTCGCGTTGGGCGGCACGACGTACCGCGCCGTTCATCACGAAATCGACTTCGACAGACGCGCGAAGTTCATCACGCTGATGGCTCCGATCAACGATTTTCTCGATGCGAGACGGCGGATCGCGCTGGCGGTTGTCGGCGTCACGCTCACGGGGATTCTGCTCGTCGCGTTCATCGGGAACCGGATCGCGCGGACAATCACGCTTCCGATTGGCGATCTCGTGGGCGTCACACGGCGGATCGCGGACGGCGATCTCACGCGATCCGTGAACGTTTCGACACAAGATGAAATCGGGCAACTCGGTTCGGCGTTTAACGAAATGACGGAACAGTTGCGACGGTCACAGGAGGAACTCGTTCAGTCGGAGCGGTTGGCGACGGCGGG
>JAQBWJ010000470.1 GCA_027625215.1 Candidatus Poribacteria bacterium | reverse complement strand
CCGGCGCAGGCAACCTTCCAACCGGGCGAGGTGATCAACATCTTCCTCGGTGGACAGCCGTTGTCGTCATTCGGTATCAACATCGTGCCGCAAGCCTCATTCGGCGGGGCGGTAGCCGCTGGTTCATTCGTCGCCCAGTTCGAAATCCCGAATACATCGGGTGGGCAGAAGGAACTGCGAGCGGTCGGCGCAACATCCGGTGAGGTGCGTTCGGCGCAAATCACCATCAAACCTAAGGTGACGAGCATCCTCCCGTTCCAAGCGGAAGCTGGAGAAACGGTGCAAATCGGCGGCAACGGGCTGATTGCGAACACCTCGTTCCAAATCATGCTCGCAGAACACGACGGGACTAACCTGCTGACCGCGAACGCGGTTACGGCGTCGATCACCGGAACGTCGGTATCCGACAGTTCCGGCTCGTTCACGACGACGATAGTCATCCCGTCGGTGCTGTTCAAATCCGCGTTTGCGAACGTCCACATCAAGATCAAGAGCGGCAGTAGCCTCGAATCCGAATGGTTGAACCTCGGGTTCCAGGTGGTGACGCGCGGTGTCAGCCTCAACCTTGACAAAACGTCGGGTCTGGGCGACGCGGTCTTGACGATGAACGGGTTTGCGACGACCACTACGGGTTCGATTCGAGTGTCCGAGAATATCGGGCCTATCACGCTGCGACACCAGTTCATTGCGAACGGGACCCGAATCCTCACGGAGTCGGAGCTTACGGTGTCAAAGGGCGCGAAGATCGGATCGGATATCATTACCGACACCAACGGTCAGTTCACCGTGCAGTTCCCGATTGGAACGGCTGCTCAACCCATCGCGGGCGGCAACCTGACAATCCAGATCGCCGGTGGATCGATCCTCTACATCGTGACCCCGCAGTTCCGTATCCGTGACGCGGCTAGCGTGGTGACGACGCAACTCCAACTCGACAAGCAGTACACGCTCGAAGGCGTCGGATTCCAAGGGAATGAACGGAATATCCCCGTGACCCTCGACGGAGCCGCGTTGACGACCGACACTGCGACAACCGCCGACCAGTTCGGTAAGTTCACGACAACGTTCACGTTGCCGACAACGACACTGGGCGGTCCTCACACGTTGGTTGGGCAAGGCACACTTGCCTCCGCCACACACGGCGTTCAAGTGGTCGGCACGATCACCGAACCCGCGACGGCTGCAACGTCGGTCACACGCGGCGACAAAGTCGTCGTCAAGGGACGTGGTCTCGGCGGAAGCCAGACCATCACCGCGACGGTTGGCACGGTCGGCGTCTCCGAAATCACCGGAGGCACGACGGCTGCGGACGGCTCGTTTGAAGTGACGATCACGATCCCGCCGATTGCGGCTGGAACGCACAATCTCACTCTGACGACCACCACGACCAGCGCGCAGTTGGCGAACGCCTTCACTGTCGTCTCGTCCATTGCGGCGGCTCCGGCGCGAGCCAAAGTCGGCACGCAGTTGACGATCAATGGGAACGGATTCGGCGCGGCGGAAGTCGTGACGGTTGCGATCCCCGGTGAAAGCAACGTGTCGGCGACGACCGACAACATCGGTTCGTTCTCGGTGACGCTCGTGATCGCGGCGGTGAAGGACAACGGGACGGTCGTGACCGTCTCGGCGACCTCCGCAACCGTGACGACGGCGAAAACGACGACGTTCACGTTCGACACGGTGGCGACCGCGCAAGCGGTTGTGATCGCACCGGCGACACCGATCAATGCTGGCAAAGTCCTGACGGTGACGGCTGAAGTCGAAACGGGCGCGACGGCGAAGTTCTCTATCGCCGGGATCGCCACGACGACCGAAGGCGTTGCGATGACGGTCAATGCCGCTGCGACGGCACCCGAAGGGTTCACGGCGATGATCGGGACCTATACGGTGGTCGCTGGCGACAACGTGAAGGACGCGGTTGTCTCGCTGATGATCGCGGATGTCATCGGAAACACGGCGATGGTTACGCCGGAAGCGAAGGTCACGCTTGACACGACTGCCCCGACTCTCACGAGCGCGGCGTCGAGCGAAGCGGTCGTTCGTAACGGCGGAACGTTCACCATCACCGTGAAGTCGGAAACCGGCGCGGCCGTTACGGCGGGTCTGAGCGCTGTTGACACCACCAAGACTGAGGCGGTTGCTCTGACGGAATCCGCGACCGAAGCGGGGACCTACACGGCGACAGTCCAGGTCAACTCTACGAACCAAGCGCAAACGGGCGACAAGGTGATCTCGGTCACCGTGACGGATGCCGCCGGTAACGCGACGACGAGCGCGGAAGCGATCGCCGTCCGACTCCAAGCGGAAACGTCCTTCACCGTCTCGCTGCATCAAGGGGTGAACATGGTCCACGTTCCGGTGAAGGTTGCGACAATCGCTCGACTGAGCGACCTGTTCGCGGCTCTCGGCGGCGCGGCGGATGTGAACCTCGTGGTCGGCACCAACGCGAACGGCGAGTTCGTCGCTTTCACGCCGAACGTTCAAGTCGGCTCCAATGCGGACATCGCCCTCGGCGAATCATCTGCGGCGATTGTCGTGATGAACAAGGCGAAGTCGGTGACGTTCTCCGGCGCGACGTTGGGGACGGATGTCTCCCTGCGTCAAGGCGTCAACGTCGTCGGTATCCCGCGCAGCGGCGCGGCGGCGAACGTCAGCGCGATTAAGAACAAGTCCGCGAACATCTCGTTGGTCATCCGCGAAGTCAATGGCGAGTTCATCTCGTTCCCGACTTCGGACGCGGCGACCGCAGGTGGCAAGGGCTACATCGTGGTTGCGACGGCGGCGACGACCGTGACGTTCGACGGCGGCGCTTGGGAAAATACGGCAGCATCGGCTCCGATTGATCCGAAGGCGTACAACACCGACGCCAGCCCGGTCTTCGTGATCGAAGGCGAACTGGCGCGTGAAGACAACTTCGCGGCGGTCAACGGACTCGACGTGACGGTGACCAACCTCCGCACCGGCGATGTGCTGACCCAGACGACGGGTCGCAACTCCGGCGCCGGACGGTTCGTGTCCACCTTCATGAACCTCACGGGTGAACGCTTCACGGTCGGCGATACGTTTGAAATGCGAATCGCAGACCCGAGCGGCACCTTCGGCGGCGTTCGCCCGATCCGTCACTCGTTGACGACGGACGATCTCCGTAACGGACGGCTGTCGTTGAGTTCGATCCTGCTGAGCGTGATCCCTGAAGACAACGCTCTGCTGCCGAACTACCCGAACCCGTTCAACCCGGAAACGTGGATTCCGTTCCAACTGTCTGACGATGCCGACGTTCAAATCAGCATCTACAACATGGCAGGCGAACGAGTCCGCAGCATCGAACTCGGCTTCCTCCCCGCAGGCACCTATTCGAGCCGCTCGAAAGCCGCCTACTGGGATGGTCGCAACGAGTTGGGTGAACGAGTTGCCAGCGGACTTTACATCTACCGCATCCAAGCGGGCTCCTTCGTCGAAGCGCGACGAATGGTGATCTTGAAGTAAAGTCGGGGCTGGACAACCTAGTTCGTGACAAACGGAGAGGGGGAATCAAGCGTGATTCC
>JAQBWJ010000002.1 GCA_027625215.1 Candidatus Poribacteria bacterium | reverse complement strand
AACGGGTTTGCGGAGGCGTGCGCCGCGCCGAGCATCGAGTTCTCAATCGCCGCGCCCGCCAAATGCGCCCCGACAAGCATCCTCCCTTGCGCTTCGATATCCTGAGGGTCGCCGAGCGCCGCCTCGAAACCCGCGTCCAACAATCGCCACGCTTCGCGTCCGAACATCTGAGAAATCGGATTGCGGCGCGCGCAGACGTAACTTTCGACGGCGTGGGCGATGGCGTCCATTCCCGTCGGCGCGGCGACGCGCTTCGGCGTCGTGATGAGCAGCGTCGGGTCGAGGATGACGGCGCGGAAACGCGCTTTGCGGTCGCCGCACGCCATCTTGCGGTGCGTGTCCTCTTGGGCGATCAGGGCATAGGATTGCGCCTCGCTGCCCGTGCCCGCCGTCGTCGGGATGCCGATGGAGGGCAACATGGGGCGCGTCGCCTTGTTCGTCCCCCAGTAATCTTCCATGACGCCGCCGTTGGTCAGCAGGAAGTTGAGCCCCTTGGCGCAGTCCATCGAACTGCCGCCGCCGAGTCCGACGATCAAGTCGATGGGCGCGTGGTTCGACGCAAACTCCAAAGCGCGGCTGACGTGGCGCGTCGTCGGGTTTTCCTCGACGCCGTCGAACACGGCGACGCTCAGATGCGCGTCTTTCAGCGAATGTTGGGCGCGTTCGACAATGCCCGCCCGAACGATCCCGGCGTCGGACACGATCAACGCGCGCGATGCGTCGAGCTCGCGGGCGAGTTCGCCCAACCGCTCAATCGCGTTCTCGCCGAAGACGACGCGACTGCTGGGGTCGAAATCGAATGCCCGCATTACGCCGTCGCTTGGAACGCCCGTTGGCGGTAAAGGTGCTCGAACAGGTTGCCCTCGTGCGGTTGATCCCATGAGATTCGATTGGTGGGAATCGCGCCTAAGTTCAGCCTGTCCACATGCGGCGACGCGAGGAGGTCGCGGATGAACGATTGATCGTCGGTGAGAGCCGTCACGACGAGAGAAGACCCCATGCGTTCGAGCATCTCCTCCTGCGGCGCTTCGACGACGCTCACGAACGGGAAAAGCAGTTCCGTGTTCGCCAAAGAGTGCGTCGGATCGTCGCACCAGATGACCGTCGGGTTGAGGAACCCGCATTCACCCAACTGCGCGAAGCGCGGCGTCCCGCGATGTTTCAGCGTGAGATCGGTCGCGCCGGGCGTTTTCAACTGGCTGTCGATCATATCGGAGATGCGTTCGGCAACCTTAGGGTTCGCAAACGCGGCGATCTCGGCGTCTGGGTGATCAAGCGGTCGCGCCTGAATCTGCGCCAACTTCACGGCGAGCGCGTCGGCTAGTTCTCGCCCGTGCCTAGTCGTCCACACGCCGGATGCGTTGATGCAAGAACGCCCGCCGTTCGCCGCGACGGACTCCGCGATCAGGTCGAGATAGTCTTCCCAACTGTCCGCGCGGTCGTCGCCGATGACGACTTTGCTCCAACCCGGTCCGTGTATTTGGACGCGATGGTCGTTCTCCCACGCCTTCACCGTAGACGCGCCGCCGAACAACATCGACCGCTCGGTGCGGAGGAGGATTTCGGTCGCGCCGTCGTACGCACAGGGGTAGTAGTTGAACGCCTCGCGGGGGCAGCCCGCTTCGATCAACGCTTGAACGATGCGAAACGGCGTCCAGGGATCGCCGCTGCCGGGCTTCAACACGACGGGCACCTTCAGCGCGATTGCCGGAATCCACAACGAATGAACGCCCGGCGAGTTGCTCGGCAGGATCGCGCCGAGCGCGTTCGCTTCGACGGCGTAACTAAGTCGGCGGTTGTCCTGCACGCCCCAGCCGAAGTCGAGAATGGAGAGGTCGAGTCCGCGTGTCAGTCCGCCGAGGATCGCCTCCATCTCGTCCATGTTCAGCCGAACCTTGTCCATGTTGCGGCGGACGAGCGTTTGGGGCAGTCCCGTCGTCGCGGAGGTCTGCGTGACGTAGTCCTCCGGCGATTGGGTCGCATCGCCGATGGGTAGTTCCGCCTCCATGAACAGCGTCGCGGCGCGTTTGCAGATCGCCAGCAGTTCGGCGACCGTCAACGCTTCGAGCGCGCGCTTGCTCTTGCGGACGTCGAGGAGGTCGCGCGCGATCAGTCCGCGATTCGCCTGACTGACCTCCGCGAATGGTTGCCCCGTCTCAACATGCGGGATGCGGTTGACGGAGAGGCTTCTATAGGGTTTTCCGGCTCTCAGCACAGGAATATGGATCATTGATCGGTCCGATGCTCCTTTGCGGGGAACGACGCGAACGAATCCGCCGTCTCTAAAGAAGGATTCTGCCACCACACCGAACGCGGCGGTGTGAAGTTTCTCTTGCGATTGTTTTACAAGTTCGACGACAACGCGCCTTCGTCTTAATATACGCCGACGACAACCGAATCCTGCAACGTCGTCAGGAGCCGCACGTTTTGCACGCCGTCCCACGGGAACTTCTCGATGGGCATCGCGCGTTCCGCCTCGTCGCGTTCGAGGAATCGGGGGACGAAAAACTCCTTCGTGAGCGTCGTCAGCATGACGCGACCCGTCTCACCGTAATCGACGGTGCGCTCAGGGTCGTCGGGATCGACCAACTCGATGAACGCGCGCGGCACGGGCGGATAGTAGATGATCGCGTAGTTGTCCGCCGTATCGAACGGCTTGGACATCGCCAACCCCATCAGCGTATTGCCGTAGGTCGGTTGGAAATCGACGCCCGGCACGAGTTCCTCCCGCGCGAAGCGGTTGAACTGCGCGTTCATCTCCGTGCCGCCGCAGAAGATGCCCTTGATGCCGACCTTCTCCAGCGAGATGCGCTCGCACAACGCTTCGAGCAGTTTCGGCGTCGTGAACATGCACGCGATGCCCTCATGCGCGCGAAGGATTTTCAACGCCTGATTGATGACGTGCGCTTTGTAGGCGTCCAACTCTTGAAACTTGCCGTCGCGGATCAGTTGATTCACCCAACGCGGGTCCATATCGACGTGGAAGCAGATGCCGCCGCGCGTTTGAGCGAGATGTTCCACCGCCAGCCTCAACCGCCGAGGTCCCGTCGGACCCAACATCAGCCAGTCCGCGCCTTTGGGGAACCCGTCATCCGACAACGAATCGCTGAACATCTCGTAGTCGAGGTGGAAGTCGCGGATGCTGATGCGGTTCTTCGGCAACCCGGTCGAACCGCCCGTCTCAAAGACGTAGATCGGCTTGTCGGCGTACGCCTTCGGCACCCACCGGCGGACGGGCCCGCCGCGCAGCCATTCGTCCTCGAAGTGACCGAGCATCTTGAGGTCGTCGTAGCCGCCGATCTCCTTGCGCGGGTCGAAGTCGAGTTTTTCGGCGTACTCGATCCAGAACGGCGTCCCTTTGTCGGGGTCGAAATGCCACTGGACGACCTCGCGCACTTGGGCGTCGAGCCGTTCGCGCGACTCGGCGACCTGCTTCGTCAGCGTGGGGGACAGTATTTCCATGCTCACTCCCCGACCGAGTAGAGAACGTTGCGGCTGGCGAGATAGAGACGACCGTCAGCGGGTATCGGGTTCGTGTACATCGCGCTGCCCATATTCGTCTCGAACACCACTTCGAGCTCCTTGCCTGCCTTCAGGATGACGAGATCGCCGTCTTCATCGCCGATGTACAACTTGCCGTCCACCAACACGCCGGAGCCCCAGATCGCCGCCGCCATGTCGTAGCGCCAGTGGAGGTCGCCTGTCGCCGTGTCGAGGCAGTAGACGTAGCCGCTCAAGTCGGCGGTGTAGAGCAGGTCGTCCGTGACGGCAACGGTCGTCATGCTGCGGTTGAACTTGTCGTTGCCGCGATGCCAGATCAACCCGGATTCGGTGATATCGCCCGTTTTCGTCGCGTCGATGGCGTAAAGGTGTCCGATGCCCTCGCCGTGTTCGGGGTCTTGCCCGACGGCGATGTAGACGATGTTCTTATAGAACACGGGCGACGAGATCAGGTTGTTGCGCGTGCCGCCGCCGCCGAGTTCCCATACGGAGTCTTTCGGGTTGCAGTCGAACTTCCAAAGATGCTCGCCCGTCGCCGGGTCAAGCGCGTAAACCCACCCGTCGCCGCCGGGAAAGTACGCTTGCGGTTGCCCGTTCACGACGCCGTACGACGGGTTCGACCACTGACCATGCACGATGTTGAAGCCGGGCGAGTCGTCTTCCCACAGGAGTTCGCCCGTATTCTTGTTGATGGCGATGAAACTCGGCGCGAACGGCGAGGGAATGTTGACGTGTCCCTCATCGACGCCGTTGCCCGTGACGAGCAGCATCACATCGCCGACGATCACCGGAGAGCAGACGGCGAGGTTGTGCGGAAAAACATCCAATTCCGCCATCATGTCGTATTCCCAGATCACATCGCCGTCTATTTCGCTCGTTTCCGCCTCAGACGTGAACGGTCCATCGTTCTCTCCGTCGCGGAAGCCTTCCGTATCGACGCAGACGACGGTGCATCGGTTTGAGACGTACCACAGGCGGTCACCGTCCACGAACGGAGTCGAGCAGATGCCCTGTTGGGGCCAATCGTTCACGCGACCCGCCGGGAGTTTCGTGTGGGTTATCTGCCAGAGGAACTCGCCGGACGCCTCATCGAACGCCATGATGACGCCGCGGTCGGCGGTCAGTTTCGGGTTCTTGAACGCCTCGTTGTTCGTGCCGACGAACACCTTGCCGCCCGAAACGACGGGACCCGCGTACGTCTGCGCGCCAAGCGTCGCCTTCCACTTGATGTTCTCGCCCGTCTCAACGTCCCAACTCGTCGGCACGTTCGTCGCGTCGGAGATCATGTTGCGCGAGGGCGAGAACCCCCACATCGCCGCGTCCTGCGCTACTCCCTGCCGAGCCATCCCTTGCATCGCCACGAGGACGCCGAATACGGTCGCTGTCAGTCGTGCGTATCGCATTATTCACTCTTCGTTATGCGTAGGTTGTCGTAATAGATGTCCGCCACGGAGGAGCCGTAGATGCCGGGGCTGCCCTCAAGATTGGGGAGCGGGTCTTCGGCGGTAAGCGTCCAAGCGTCCGGTTCCGGGTCGCCCTTTCGCCAGACCTTGCCGTGAACGAGCGCCTTGCCGTCGGCGTACTCGACCGCCATCTTCATCGAATACCACACGTCCGGTTCCCACTTGAACGGCATGTCTTTTGCCATCCGAAGATCGGACGCCCACGAGAAGATTTGCAGTTGCTGGTGGTTGCCTTTGAGCGTCATCGTGTATCGGTTGGCGATCAACCCCACGTCGGGCATCTGACGGCGCGGCTTCGCGCCCATCACGTCCGCCTCGACCGTGTAGCCCTTCTCGTCCGATTTGCCGATGTAGACGTACGCCGTGTCCAGTCCTCGGTCGGAAGGCGGCTTTTTGAGGAGACGATTACCGTCCTGCTCGACCACCATGAACTTGCCGATGGAGCCGATCCAAAAGTTGGGGCTGGAATCGACGGCGACGTTCGTGAAATCTTCCTCGTACGGCAACGTCGGCACGACGCGAACGCGAGCGGTGGCGGTCAAATCACGGAGTTTTACCGAGACCGTCCCCGCTTGCGGACCCGCTGACGCATCCGACGAATACTCGCCATCGCTGATCGTTCCGCTGATGCCGTTCAATGTCCACGACTCAGGTTTCACATCGCCGATCAAGACGCCGTTCGCCGTAAAGCGACGAAGATAAAACTTCGCCGATTCACCCGGATAAATCGTCACTTCGGCGGGGATAATTTGTAGTTGAGCCGCCTCGCCGTCGGAAATCATCCTTCCAAATCCGCCGACTGATTCCAGCGGTCCGAGTCCCTCTTTGCCGATGCAGAACAACCCGGCTTCCGTCGGGATGAACACGCGACCGTACGCAACGGCGGGCGACCCGTAAACCTCCGCCAACCGACCGTCCGGCATCTTCACCTCGTCATGATCAAGCGAGACGGCTTCCGTCGCCCGCGGTTCGAGGATATGGATGCGCCCGTTCACTTCCGGCGCGTAGATTTTACCGTCCGCAATCGTCGGGGAGCCTTTGCCGACCGTGCCGAGACTGTGCGTCCAGTTGATCTTGCCGGACTCGCCGTTGATCGCGTGGAGGTTCGAGGCGTTGTCGATGGCGTAGACGACGCCCTTGTCAACCGCAAGCCCCGTGTAGCCGACGCCCATGCCGTCGATGCGCCAGAGTTCGTTTGTCTTGGTGATGTCGCCGGAACCTCTGCCGTCGATGCAGACGACTCGACCCATCGCGTTCGTGTCGATATTCTCTTCGCTGTGACCGATGTAGACGCGATAACCGTCCACGACGGGCGAGGTGTTCAACCCGCGTTTACTGAACTGAAACGTCCAGACGATTTTACCCGTGTTCGCTTGGAGCGCGTAGACGTTCCCATCCGCCGATCCGGTAATCAACAGGTGTTGATCGTCGATATCCGCGATGACGGGGACGCTGTAAAACGTGTCGAGCGGTCGCCCCGGCAGGGTCGAAATCCACACGGTATCGCCGGTGCGTTTGTCGAAAGCGTGGAAGCGAGCGCGTCCGGCGACTTGGTCGCCCCACGACGAGCTCAAGAACCCGAAGATGACAAGATCGCCGTCCACAATGGGCGTGTTCGTGCGCCCGCCGTAGCCGGAGATGCGACCGACATCTTCCGTCAGCGAACGCGACCAAACGATCTCGCCGTCCGCCGTGTAGCAGTTGAACACACCGCCGACGCCATGCACGAAGATCGTGTTCGTTTCAGGGTCGCCCGCCGGACTTGTCCAGCCGACGCGGTTGAACGGGACGGTCGTGTGGTACAGGTTGAAACGGTCTTCCCACAGCATTTTGCCCGTCATCACGTCGAAGCAGACGACCTGTTCCTGCTCGGTAATATCTTTCCCGACGCGAGCCATCACGTAGGCTCTGCCGTCCATGATGATCGGCGTCGAGCGCACAATGGCGTCGCCTTTCCATAGGACGTTCTCGCCCTCCGGCGACCAACTCGACACGAGCCCCGTTTCGGGCGACGCGCCTGTTTGTGTGGGTCCTCGCCAATGCGTCCATGCCGCGTCCGCCGTCGGAGCGACAATCAGCGCGACGGCGACGCAGCAGATTGCCGCCAACGTCGCATACACATTCCGAATTCGTTCTCCGTATCGCATCCTAATGTTCCGTTCCCGGTCGTGTTCACCTCAATCGTGAGACCAACTCGAACGCGGGATCGTACGGCGTTCGAGCCAATTTCACGGACAATAATCTCCCACCGTTAGACGGAGGCGGTCGCCAAACGGTTTAGACAGGCAAATCGGCGTCAGTTCGATGCGGCGATGGCGTAAAGCGCGTCGAACGTTCTCAAATAGACCCGACCGTTCGAGATAATCGGCGACGATGAAATACTCTCGTTCATCTCGTTCTGCGCGAGCACCTCGAACGTTCGACCCGCTTTGACAACGGTAATGATCCCGTCGCGCGACGTGACGTAGACCTTCCCGTCCGCGTAGACGGGCGACGCGCGGTGGCGGTGACGATGCGCTGACTCATCATACAGTTGCTCGCCCGTCGCCGCGTCGAGGCAAACGAGGTTGCCGTTCTCGCGGCAAAGGTACACGAGTCCGTCGTGGATCAGCGGCGACGACACGTCCGGCGTGCCGCGCTGCTTGAACCAATGGTACGCCGATTCGGAATCCGTCACATTGCCTTCCAGATTCGCGCGCAGTCCCAACACGGGCCCATTTTTCGCGGACGGCACGACGATCAGTCCCGGCGCAATCGCCGTCGACGCGACAAGGCGGAACGACGTGCTGTAGTTGTCTTTCGGGTTCAAACCGCCGCAACGCCAGATTTCCACCCCGTCTTCCAGCCGATGACCCGTGACGTAGTCGGCGCCATGCACGATCAGGTATTCGCGTTCGTCGTCGCGGTAGATGATCGGCGAGGCGTACGACTGCTCGGACTCGCTGCGGGCGTCGCTGTCGCGTTCCTGTTTCCAAAGTTCGTCGCCCGTGTGTTTATCGAGGGCGATCACCAGCCACGCGCCGCTGTGGATCAACTGCATGTAGAGACGGTCGCCATCCACGATGGGGGACGACGCGAACGTGAAGTTCATCTCGAACCTGCCGTAGCGGGCTTCAAGACCCGTCTTCCACACTTCGTTTCCCGCGAAATCGTAACAGGCGAGCGCGCCGTTGCTCGCAAACGCCCAAACGTGCTTGCCGTCCGTCGTCGGCGACGGTGACGCCGCGTTGCCTTCGTCGCCGCGCGCCGCCCAGTTCTCGGTAGCGAAGGTCTTCTGCCATTTGATCGCGCCGTCCGTGCCGATGCAAACAAGGTCGATGCCCTCGCCGTTCGCGGTCGTCAGAAAGATGTGGTCGCCCCAAATCACGGGGGTCGATCCGGCGGGACCCGGCAGGGGCGTTCGCCAAACGACGTTGTCCGTCTGCGACCACGTTGTCGGTAGCCCCGTTTCGACGCTTGTCCCGTTGAATCGCGCGCCGCGCCAATGGTGCCAGTTCTCCGCGAACGCGCTCTGCGCCGCCATGAACACCAACGACGCGACGACGACGGTCGAGATTGTCTTTCGCATCAGCCCAACTCTCCCTACACTAAAGAATCAACGCGGTAGAACGAGGTTGCGTCGCCTCGCACGATAAATCGAACTCAAAGCGAATTCAAGAACGCGATCAACGCCGCTCGGTCGGCTGCGTCCATCGCCTCGACGTTTTTGCGCGACGCCTCCGCTTCTTCGGCATGCCAAAGAATCGCCTCCATCAAGTTGCGCCCGACCGTCGTGGAGGAAGTTCGTGTGACCGTTGACCGTCGCGCTCAACCCGATCCCCCACAAGGGCGTCGTCCGCCATTCCTGCCCATAGCCGATGAAGTCCGGGCGTCTGTCGGACAGACCCGTTCCAAGATCATGGAGCAGCATGTCCGAGTACGGGTGAATCGTCTGGTTCGACAACTGCGGCACGTCCGGGAAATCGCCCGTGACGAATGTCGGCGTATGACATTTCGCGCATCCCGCCTGATCGAACAACAGTTCGCCGCGAATGACCTGCGGATCATCAACGTTCCGGCGCGCGGGGACGGCGAGCGTCTGCATGAAGAACGTCACCGCGTCGAGCGTTTCGTCGGAGATTTCGATGCGGTTCGAGGCGCCGTCGTCCTGAACCTGCCCATAGGCGCTTTCGGTCGGGAACAGCGACGACGTCAACCCCATGTCGTTGTGATATGCCCCGGCGGTCTGTTGGCGGAGGTTCGGCTCGTTGCCCTTCCACCCGAACCTGCCGATCACGTACTCGCCCGTTCGTCGGTCAAGGACGTAGTTGGGTCTGCCGGAAATACCGTCGCCATCGTCGTCAACCGGGTCCGAGTGAATCATGATCGCTTCGAGCGGAATCGCCTCCAACAGACCGGAGCCGAAAACGGGACGCGGCATTCGCGCGGAGAACTCGGCAATCGGCGGGATCGGTTCGTACCCTTCGATCATGAAATCCGGTTGTCGCAAACTGACGCTCGTACCGTCTTGAAGCGGAAAGATGCGGTCGATGTAGTCGATGGAGATGCGCGCCTCCGGTTGAACGCCGAAGACGGCTTGGTCGTTGATCTGATCGCCGTAGCCGGGTAGAGGCGTCGGCGGACCCGATGTGAAACTGGACGCCGCCGGGAGGCTGACGCGGATCAAAAGCGACCCCATCGCCCCGCCCGCCAACGGAGCCGGAGCGCGTCCCCCAGCGGGATGGCAGAACATGCACGAGTTCGCATTGAAGACGGGACCCAGTCCGGAGTTGGATTCGTTCGGATCGGCGACAAACACCGCCGCGAACTGCTTCGCGCCTTCGCGATGACGGACGAGTTGTTCCGGCGTCAGGTACGGCGCCGGGATCGAATAGTCGTGGATCGAGGCGTCGTAGACCGACAGGTTGCCGCCGAGCCGTTCCGTGTCCTCGATCACCGGATCGGGGTCGTCAGAATCCAACGTGTCGTCGCCGCACGCCGCCGCAAACAAGCAAACGACCGTCAACAAACCGATGAGTCGCGTTGTTCTCATCCATTTCCTCTCGCCGGTTATCACTTAAATGCGAAACACGAACGGGCGCGTGATCGCGCGCGGGGGGTTCGCCCGCGATCCCCCCGCGACAATCTCAACGATTCGATGTCACTTGGCGGCGATGCAGTACAGGTTCCGCTCACCGCGCAGGTAGAGCGCGTCCGCCACCGCGACGGGCGACGCGCTGAACCCATCGTCCAATTTGTTGGTCGCAAGGACTTTCGCGCCCGGTCCGCTTTGAAGGACGACGATTGATCCCTCTCGGTCGGCGATGTAGATGCGTCCGCCCGCCCCGATGGGCGATGCGTAGACGTTTCTCAACCCTTCGACCCGTTCGGCGGAGTAGAGCGCTTCGCCCGTTTTCGCGTTGAACGCCGACAGCAGGTTGTTGTTGCTCTTCAAGAAGTACAACACGTTGTCGTAGAGAAGCGGCGACGGCACGTAAGGCGTGTCGCGGTCGTAGTTCCACACGACGGCGTCCGTGCCCGTGATATCGCCCTTCGCCGCATCCATGCGGATGACGACTAACGCGTTGCCTCTGAAGCCGCTCATCGCGTAGAGGTACTCGCCGTCGTAGATGGGGGACGGAATCGTGTTCGCCGTCATGCCGCCGCACTGCCACAGGATATCGCCGTTCGACAGGTCGTAACTGCGGATAAGGTTCGTCGCGCTCGTGATGACGTGGGTTTTGCCGCCGTGTTCGACGATGAGCGGCGTCGCCCACGAGGAGCTCTCATCGCGGTCTTTGCGCCACTGTTCGTCGCCTGTCGCCGCGTTCAGGGCGACGATGAACGACTGGCCTTCATGGTCCCAGTTCAAGACAAGTCGGTCGCCGTGAAGCGCGGGAGAACTGCCCTCGCCGAACGAGTTGCGCGTCCGCATGTCGCCGAGGTCTTTTTCCCACTGGAGATTGCCGTCCATGTCGTAGCAGTACAGCCCCATCGACCCGAAGTAGGCGTAGAGTCGGTTGCCGTCCGTCACGGCGGAGTTGGAGGCGTAGGTATTCGTCTGATGCAGCCCGTCGTGCGGCGACTGCTCGCGGGCGACCTTCTCCCACGCGACGCTGCCGTCCGAACCATTGAGCGCCGTGACGATGAACTTCACCTTGCCGGAAGCGTCCGGCGCGGTTGCCGAAGAAACGCAGATGCGGTTTTCCCAAATGATCGGCGTGCCGTGTCCGAGCCCGGGCAGCGACACTTTCCATCGGATATTCCGGTCTTCATCCCACTCGACGGGAGGGTTCGCGTCGGGCGCGGCGCCGGAGAACAGCGGGCCCCGCCAAGTGGGCCAATTCTGATCGGCGGAAGCGGAAATCGAGAGAATCACGAGACATGACAACGCGACGATGCCGAAACCGGATATAACCCATCGTTTCATGCGCGCGGCTCCTCCTAAAAAAGATGTCTGCGTGTCGAGTGGCGACGATTCCCCACAATGAACGACTCGACGCGACACCACCAAGTTTATGCAAGCGCAAAGGTGAACGCAACCCGCCGCTCCGATTTGCGACCGCGCGTCACGCCCTCTTGACGCCCGACCGACGCCCCGCGTAGCCTTCGGTAGCGGCGTCTTTACCTCATCATTCACCTTGAAGGAACCCTCCGTCGATGGGAAACCTGAACTTCCCGATCCGATACTTCCAAGACAGCACTCCGGCGGACGTTCCATGCCGGGAGTCGTCGTTTGTTCGGCGCGAGTTCGATGTGTCGCTACCGGTCGAGCGCGTCGCGCTGATATTGGTGGATTTGTGGAACGTCCACTTCATCGAGAGTTGGATCGAACGCGCGGAACGAATCACCCTTGAATGCGTCGTCCCGGCGATTGAGGCGGCGCGGCGAGCGGGGATCACGGTGATACATGCGCCGTCGCCGCCCGTCGCGGACAAATCCCCCAAACATCGCCCGACCGTGCCGCCTCGTCCGGCGATGCCGTCATCGGGTCCGTCGTTCCCGCCGCAAGAGTTTCGTGGGCGTCAGGGCGAGTTTGCGCGGTTCATTGGTCCGCGCGACCAGCCGCCCGGCATCGGGAACCATTGGAACCCGTTGGCGGGAAAACTGGACATCACGCCGCACGTCACGCCGCTCGACGGCGAGATCGTCATTTCCGACAAGTGGGAACTGCATCATGTATTGGCGGAACTCGGCGCGTACCACCTTGTCTACGCGGGCTTTGCGACGAACTGGTGTTTGTTGGGGCGCGACTACGGCATCCGGTCGATGTCGCAGTTCGGCTACCACCTCATGGCGCTGCGGGACGCGACGACGGGCGTCGAGTTCCCCGACACGCTGGAACACAACTGGGTGACGGAGGTCGGCATCCGCGAGATCGAACAGCAGTACGGGTTCACCGCGTCCACCGCCGATTTCATCCGCGCCTGCGATGGCGTCGGTTGACGGGGCATCGGAAGGCGGTTTTTCGTGAAGGAGCGTTCATCTGATGAAGTTGGGGTACTCCCGACCCGGAGACGATGAGATAGTCCTCGAAATGGCGCACCATCTCGCCGATTACGGGTTCGAGGGGTTGCAACTCAAGGGCAACCAACATACGAATTGGTACGACGACCCCGACGGTTTTCGTCGCGCGTACGACAAGCATGTGATGGGCGTCATCGCGTACGGATCGGAGGCGGCGCGAACGCGCGAAGCGGTCGATTTCTGCGCGGTGTGCGGGATCGAGGTCATCTCATGGGTGGCGGGGTGGAAGCGGGACTCCGTGACCCACTCCGACGCGGCACGATTACTAACGGACGTGGGTCGATACGCCGTCGAACAGGGCGTGTTTCTTTCCCTGCACAACCACGCGAACAACCTCTTCGAGTCGTCCGACGACTTGGCGACGCTTCGCGCGGCGGTTGATCCGAACGTCGTCGGCATTACGTACGACACGGCGCACGCCGCGTTGGGCGGCATCGAGGATGTCGCCGGAGAGATTCACCGAAGCGCGTCGCACATCGACACGTTTCATATCAAAGACTTGGATGACGGCGGGTTCTGTCCGCTAGGGATAGGCAGACTCGATTTCGATTCGATCTTCGAGGCGATTCATGCCGTCGAGTTCGACGGGTGGCTTGTTGTGGACGACGAAAGCGGCGACATGACACCGCTCCAAGCGATGGAACACGCCGCCGAGTTCTTGCGGAGGTATCTGTGATGAAGCGAATCGCGCTGATCGGCTGCGGCAGGATTTCGCGCGCTCACCTCGAATCGGTCCCCGAACTGGCTCCCCGCGCCGGAATCGTCGCTCTGTGCGACATGAACGACACGCTCCGCCGCGAGCGCAAAGAACAGTTCGGGATCGAACACGACTTTGCGTCGTTGGAAGACCTGATCGCGTGGGGCGAATTCGATCTCGCGGGCGTTCTGACACCGCCGGATATCCGCCGACCTGTCTGTCTGCCGCTGATCGACGCAGGGAAGCACCTGTTGGTCGAGAAGCCGTACGCGCACGATTTAGCCGAGGCGAAAGAGATCGTGTTGGCGGCTGAGAAGGCGGGCGTCGCGCTTGCGGTCAACCAAAACTTCAGGTGGATGCCGCCCGCGCCCGCGCTCCGTGAAGGCATCTTAGGCGGTCGCTTGGGGCGAATCCTGAGTGTCACGCTGAACGATTCCGTCTGGCGGGAGGAACCGCGCGGTTGGCGCAGCACGTCCGACAAATGCGCGTTGAGCATCATGGGCATCCACTGGCTCGACCGCATTCGTTGGATCACGGGCGACGACCCGGAGTCCGTCTACACGGCGACGCGCATCAGCGGGTTGCTGCCGACGACGGGCGAGGACATCACGAGCTCCGTCATCTCAATGAAATCGGGCATTGTGGCGACGCTTGTTCACCTTTGGGCGTCGAAAACGCGCGGACGCAACAACAGCCTGCAAGTGGACGGCGCGGACGGTTCCGCATTGGCGACGGACAGACAGATCCGCTGGATCGACGCGGAGGGCAAGGAAGAGATCGAGACGCCGTCCGCTTCGTTCAAGTGGAACGACACGATGATCGGCAGTTGGACGGAGTTGCTTGACGCCGTCGATGAAGGTCGCCCGCCCCATCACAGCGGGCGCGACAACCTTCAATCCACGGGCTTGCTGCTTGGGATGTATCAGTCCGCCGCGACGGGCAACGTCGTGCGAATGCGCGACCTGCTCGATTGACGCAAAGCGTCAGGCGTCCGGGTTGCCGTCCGTCGATTGTGCCACGACGCGGTTCCGCTTCGTGAACCCAAACGCGAACAACGCCAGCGTGACGGGCCAAAAC
Organism: Candidatus Poribacteria bacterium; assembly: GCA_027625215.1. Lineage (GTDB taxonomy): Bacteria > Poribacteria > WGA-4E > JAQBWJ01. Next base: position 8,346 of record JAQBWJ010000002.1, on the reverse strand, counting down.
AACGCATACGGCATATGATGGATCAACGCCTCGATGTGCTGCGTCTCGCAGTAATGCCCGTAGGCGGAGATGCCCAACTTCGCGCTGATCCACGCAATGATGAGATAGGCGGACGTTTCGAGGCGCGAGAACCGACCAAGCAGTTGCAGGAAGAAGTTCGCAACGAACCGCATCATGATGACGCCGAGTATCCCGCCGAGGTAGATCACCCACAGTTTTTCCTGCCGCGACCCGACCAGCGCGACCGCCGCCAGAATCGAATCGACCGCAAACGCGAGGTCGGTCAGTTCCACAACGACGATTGTCGCCCAAAAGCCGCGCACCTTCGTCGCAGCGTGCGCGTCTTCCCCCGCCTTCGAGACAAAATGCTTGATCGCGAGGTAGAGCAGATACGCCGCGCCAACCGCTTCGATCCACCAATATTTCATCAGTGTGGACGCCAGCAGGATCGACCCCGCCCGCAGCACGAACGCGCCGACGAGTCCGTACATCAGCCCGCGTTGCTGCTGATTTTTCGGCAGCGCTTGAACGAGGATGGCGAGAACGAGCGCGTTGTCCGCCGAAAGCAACCCTTCCAGGAAGATCAGGGTGATGACGGTGGGCACATCGCCGATTTCGAACAGTTGACCGAACATGAAGCGTCCATTCGGTGGTACGTCAAGTTAAAGTTACGACAAGCTGGACAGGTCAATCGAACGCGCGCCATCCTCCGAAACGGTCCATATTTCCAATCGGGCGTCGGGATCGCCTAAGATCGCGCGCGCTGCGTCCCGCAACAGCGATGCTTGGTACGCCCTCGGTTCGGGAGCGTCGCCGTACCGCGCATCGATCGCCGTCCAACGCCGCGCCGTATCGCGCACGAGCATGTCGATCTGCCCGACGACGGTGATGCCGTCGATTTCAACCTCGAACGCCTCGTTCCACAAGATTCGGTCGGCGTCCGCGTATTCAGCGTTGACCCGGTCGATGACGCGCCGCGTCGTGCCGACGAGCTCCGTTGCTGAACCATCGGGAAGTATAGCACCGCTTGCGCGCGAAAATGATCGAATCCGTTGACGCAATTCATCATCGGATATGTCGCCCCTCCAAGCAATCGGCAGCAGAAGGTTGCTCACTTGATTGATGCGGGCGCGCGTCGTCCATCCCTGCTCGGCGATCCCAATGCTTGGGTGAACGGGGGTTTGCGCCCGATCCTCAACGGGCTCGTCGGTAATTCGATACCGCAGCGGCGCAGGAGGACGTTTCGACCAAATGCGCGACGAGTCGAAGGCGACCGAGCGCGTGTCCATCGCCTGATTGTTGGGAAGAACGCGCTCCGACATATCGAGCGGGGTCTGTAAAAAGAACGAATCGCCATCTTGGACGACGCTTGGGTCATCCAACAGTTGGTGAATCCAGTCCGCCCACGAACGCGCTTTATCGAGCGACGGGATGTCGCTTTTCGCATTGCGATGCGTGCAGATGACAAGATGCTCCGCCGCCCGTGTGAACGCGACATAGAGCAACCGCTTTTGCTCCGCAAGCATGCGTCGTCGTCGTTCCATCCTGAGCCGCGACCAAAGGTACGGCTCCGTCGCGTTTTCCTCGTCCGACCGGAGGTTCACGGCGACTTCGGGGACGGACGCGCCGCCCTTTCGCAACGATCCAACCGCGATCCGTGACCGCAACCGCCGTCCGCCTTGATAGCGACGCTCCTCGATGTCGTCCCGAAATCTCCCGTTCGTGTCCGGCAGGATGACCAGCGACCATTGTAGACCCTTCGCGCGGTGCACCGTCAGCAGTTGGATACTCCCGCCTTCGGGCAGATCGGCGTCGCCTTCGTCGTCTTCGCCCTCCGCGCGCATGTTCAGGTGGCGAACGAACTCGGCGAGTGTCGGCGCGCCCTGCGCTTCAAACTCTCGCGCGACGGCGATGAACTTTTCGACGTTCAACCGCCGTTGATCCCCATCGCTCCCGACGGACAGAGGAGCGTACGCGCCGGAATCCTCAATAATCGCGGCGATCAACTCGGCGATACCGCGACTGTCGGCAAGCGTCTGCCAACGATCTAGCAGCGTCGACGCCTTCCGCAACGCGCGCAGGTCGTCGCCGTCAAACGACGAGTCATCCAGCGAAGTGTCGTTTGCCACGCGCGTCAACAGTTCACGAAACGACGCGAATCGAGGAGCGGAAACGTCCCGATACAGCCGCGATAACAGAAGGAGCCCCGTGTCGCTGCACCCGATCAACGGCGACCGCAACACCCCGACCAGCGGTATCTCGGCGTGCTTGTCAGTCAGCACGGTCAACACGTTTCGCAAGTCGCGTATCTCGTTTCGTTCGTAAAACCCCTTGCCCTTCGCCGCGACGAACGGCACGCCGTAGGCTCGAAGCGCGTCTTCGTAGACCCGTTGGTGCGTCGTTCGGCGGAAGAGGATGCCGACCGTCGGTTCGCCCGATTCAATCTTGTCGGCGATGCCCGGGTACTCGCTGTCGCGTTTGCCGTCGAGAATGTCGCGCAGCAGTTCCGCGATGGCGCGCGCCTCTCGCTCCGTGCCGCTGAGTCGCTCTTCGTCGCGGGACGCCGTTTCTTGGGCAACGCAGAAATGTCGGATGGAGCCGCCTTCTCGCGGGTGAAGGGCATCGGTCGGCGGTTCGGGCGCGTCGCCGCAACGCAATGCTTGAGATTCCGCCTCGAACGGCTCGCCGCCCGTCAGCAGCGGCGCGAAGAAGCCGTTGAAGAACAACAACAGGTTCGACTTCGACCGAAAATTCGCGGTGAACTCCAATCGCGTGTCCAACTCCGCCTTCGCCGACTGACACACTTCCACTTCGCCGCCGCGAAACTCATAGATCGCCTGCTTTTCGTCGCCGACAAGAAACAGTTTGTTGTCGGCGAGTTCTTCGGAACCCTCGCGGCAGGCGAGTTTGCGAAACAACGCCCACTGAGAGCGGTTCGTGTCCTGAAACTCGTCAATGAAGATCGCGCGGAACTGCCTCTGTATCGAGCGGAGGATGGCGGGCTCGTCCAGCAGCGCGGCGGCGAACGCTTCCAGATCGGTGAAGTCGAGAGCGTGGATGCGCGCCTTGCGTCGGTCGTATTCGTCGATGGACAACGACGTGAGACGCGCGAGCGATTGAAGGCAGTCGAACGCCTCCCGCTCGGTGAATTCATCCCACGCCACCGTGAGCGACTCGTCCGTCACGACGAACTCCGCCAGTAATGTCAAAGAGTCGCGCAGTTCGGCGAGGTGTTCTTTTCCCCATGATTTCGCGGTCCCCGTCCGCCCGAAGGCTCGCGGTTTGCTGTCGTTCCTAGACAACATGACGCGCAACGCGCCCGTATCCCGATCCCTCAACGCGGGGATGACCGCCGCCAACTCCACCGCCATCGAGTCCGACGGGTCCTCGATTTCCGGCATCGCGCCTTCGAGCGCGCCGACAATTCTTTTGATGTCGTCGCGCTCGTAGAACGCCTCCTTCGCCGACTCGATGTGGTCGAACGCCTCCGCGCGGTACGATTCCAACAGCGTTTCCGCCGCTTCTTCGGCAAACCGTTGTCGCCACGCCGCCGTTTCCAACCGCTTGCGGATCAACGACTCTATCGCCGTGCGGACTTCGTATCGTCGTTGTTGTCGTAGCCATCGGCGCAGGTCTTCCCGATGCTCGGAGTTCGGCGTCGTCGCAATTCCGTCCAACACACTCTCGATGGACGACCGCAGCAAGTCCTCTTGTTCCGCGCCCTGCGTGATGCGGAAGTCGGGGTCGAGTCCAGCGACCGCGTCGGGAAAGCGTCGCAGCAGGTAGCCGAAAAACGTGTGCATCGTTGAGATGTGGTTTTCGGGGAAGCGGTCGCGGATGCGTTCCAACCGTTCGCGTTCGTCGCCTTCGGACTCGCGGATGCGCGCCACCAACGCCTGATAAACGCGCTGTCGAATCTCGCTCGCCGCGTCGTCGGTGAACGTGACGACGAGCAACTCGTGAATGTGATCGAGGCTCGCCAAGACACGGATGATGCGTTGCGTCATCGCGTAGGTCTTGCCGGTGCCCGCCCCCGCAGTGACGATCATGTTCGCGGGCGTCTCGACCGCCATCTGTTGTTCGCGGGTGAGCAACGTCGTCATTCGGCGTCTTCCGTGTCGTCGGGTTGACCGAACCGGGTCGGCGCGTAGTGCGGTTGAGTCGGGCGGATCGCCTGCTCGCGGGAGAGGTCGAGGCGGCAGATCGACGAGTAATCGCAGAACGAACAACCCGCCTTGATCGGCGTCAATCGCGTCAGATGGAAATGCCCAGCGCGTGTGTGCCGCTCGATTTCTTGAACGTTTCGCCGAACGAACGCCCGCAGTTCTTCAAACCTCTCGCGCTCGAAGATGCCGTTCTTCGCGTTCGTCTGTTTCACGGATTCCTTCTGCGCGAGGAAGCCGTCGCGTTTGATCTCTTTCGGGTTCGGCACGCGGTAGAACGCGGCGGCAACCCCTTCTTCGCACCCCTGATGCCCTTCGAGCGCGTCGAGATACAGCGCGAGTTGAAAGTTCCGACCTTCCAGCGCGTCCGTCACCGACGGCATGTACGAACCGAATTTGTAGTCGTACACCACGAACCGTCCCGTCTCTTTGTCGAGATCAACCCGGTCGATTCGGCCGATCACGTTGATCTCGCCGCTGCCGTCTTCGCGCGCGAGTGTGTACGGGTCGATACGCGCGCCTGTCGTCGGGCGACGGGCGTTTTCGTTTTGAAAGACGACCTCCGTCATCGCGCCCCGCACGAACGCGCCCTCCAACTCCGTCTTGTGGTCGCCATACTCGGCGTCGAGAAACGCGCGCAACAGTCCCTTCGGTTCCGCTTCGCTGATCAACCCGCTCAACAACGCGCGTTTTTCTTCTTCCCAATAAAGGTTGGGAAACTGCGCGTCGCGTTGGCGCAGCGTCTCGACGGCGATGCGATTCATCTGTTCGCGGGCGGCACCCGTCTCAGGCATGTCCGATTGGCGCGAACCGAACTCTCGGAAATAGCGGTCAAGGATGTCGTGCGCGATTTCACCGCGCAGGTTCGGGGCGATGTCGGGGTCGAGCGTTTCGACGGAGCGGAGGTTCAATAAACGTTCGTAGAAGTAGCGGGAGGGACACGCCGCGTAGGTCGCCAACTGCGTCACGCTGAACGGGCGGCGCGTGTAAGCGTCCAAGATCGCGCCGACGCGCTCCGAGTCGAGGTAGCCGTCGAACTCGCTCCACCGTTGCGTATCGCGCCGCGCCCGTTCGACGGAGAGTTGGCGCGTTACGTTCTGCGAATTCAACCCCAACCGCTCCGCGCCGTCGGAGTTTTCGCGCGCGCCCATCGCCGAGAGGACTTCGTAGGCGGCGTAATGCGTTTCGGGATGATCGGATGCGTCGCTCAACACGGACGCATCGGCAAACAGAGCGCGAACGTCCTCGACAAACGGCGACGGCACGAGGTTCCGCCCGCGTTCCATCGTCGGGTGCGTCAGAACGACGCGTTCGGCGTTCATCAGCATCTCGCGGAAACGGAACCGCTCCAATGGCAGCGAGTCCAGTTCAATCAGCGCGTCGGACAGCGGTTTCGACGGGTCGGGGGCGATGAGGAAGTTCGCGCTGCGAAGCGTCGGCATCTCGCCTTCCACCAGTCCGATGACGAACAAGTCTTCGAACGACTGCCCCGCCGTCTGCTCGAACGCGACGATAGCAACGGCGTTCTCCGGCTGCGGCGGGTAGCACTGGCGCGACGGGTCGATCAGCGCTTGAGCGAGATAGTCGGCGAAGTCGCGCGCGGTGTATCGCCCTCCCAATGCGCGGAAGGTGTCGACCGTTTCATCCAACAGATCGCGGACGGTCTGCCACGCCGCGTACTCGCGTTCCTCATCGGGATCGGCGTTTCGAGCGGGGAACGTTTGGCCTTCCAGCCCATAGTCGCGCGACAGGGCGAGCAATCCGTCCCGGAACGCTTCGATATCCGAGAGTCGTCGCAGCGATCCGACCCGCGTATGGAAGGCGTCCAACGCGCATATGTCGCGGGCGGTCTGTGTCGCCGTCGATTGAAATCGTTCGTCGAACGCGAAGTCGTCCGTGTCGGGATTCATGCCGTGTCGATAGACGAGAAACGTCTCAAGCCGCCGATACCACGCGCGGACATCGAACTTCCCCCCGATCCCCGCCTCGCGGACGAGTCGGTCGAGTCGCGGCATCGAGAATCGCTCCGTTGATTCCGTCGAGCCGAACGATTCGCCCATCAGATCGTTTAGCCGCTCATGGAGGTCGTCGGGCTCGGGCATTTTCCGCGCGTGGCTCAACACGTCGGACAATGCGTCGATGGACCAGAAGTCGTCGTCCAGTATCGACGTGACGACTTTGTGAAGGCGTCGCGCCGCCGGAGACGACGCAATCGGGATACCGCGCCCGTAGTTCGTCGGAAGCCCATATTGCGGGAACAGTTCGCCGATCAGTCCGTGATACGTCGAAAACGACGGGACGACGACGGTAAACCGCTGAAAATCGGCTTGGTCCGGTGGAACGTCGCCGAGCCGTTGTCGAATCGCGCGCGCGACGAATCGCGCCTCCTCGCGTCGATTCGGGAGCTCATTCAATCGAAGCGAGGCGTCGTCCGTGCCGGTCAACGGGGCGGCGTCATCGTTGGCGAACAGCCGCGTCGCCGCGCGCGCCGCCGGTCGAGACGGCAAGTCGCCGTCAACCACCTCAACCGACGGTTCCCTTGACGTTGCCCAGTTGAGCGCGGAAACCGTCACCGCATAGCGACGGTCATCGGCGACTACCTTCGCGTCCGCCGACGGAGCCGATACCGTCACAATCGTTTGAGAGAACGGTTTGGACAGCGCGGTGAGAAGGTGGCGGTCAATCGGACGCAGCCGCGCAAACTCGTCGATCACGAGCGCGGCGGCAGGTTCGGGATAACCGGATTCGCGCCACTGTCTCACCAATCGCAGCGTCAGCGTGCGGTCGTCCACAAGGCTTCGGCGTCGGAGGGCGTCGTCGTATTTCGCCGCCAGCGTCGCAAACGCGCGTTGATAGGTCGGGGCGTGCGACACGAGTTCGCCCGTGATCGCGTCGAGCGGCGCGCCGTCTTCCACCCAACCCGCGCCAATCGCGTTGAGCACTTCCACAATCTTGCGGGCGAACCCGCGCGTCACCCTCCCGCGTCGCAACAGCCCCGAATCCGGCAGCAACTCCTGAATGAGCATCGCGCGGGCGTCGTCTTCGATTCGGAGCGGCGTTTCATCCAGATCAAACGCATGTCGCCGAACGAGCGAGTCGAGCGTTTCAACGCGAGACGTCCAGCAGCGTCCGTCGAAGTGGGCGCGGACGGCGCGTCTCACCGACTCGGCGCGACGGCGCGTCGGGACGATGAACAGCGCGTCCAACCGACGGGTCTCGTCGTCGAATACGGGCTCCAACCGCTTCAAGAGAGCGGCTTCGCGGGCGCGTTGATGCGTGCCGACGATCAGGTGCGTCACGTTAGTACTTACCGTCTCCACGTTAGAGTCTCGCGTCTTCCGTCCCCCCGATTCTCTCACAGAACGACGCGCGACGTGAACGATTGCTGCTTGGTGAAGTTGGCTCATCGACTGCCAATGTCAATTCAAAAGATGTTTGAATCGGGTGGGGGACAGTTGTCACCAATCCGGCGGGCGTTCGATAATGGGCGATGCGGGGGCGATATCCCCTAAAGCAGGCACAACGATCAAAACGGGGAACTTCAAGCGATGTTGGGCAAGGTCATCGGGCGGTACACGATTCAGGCGATGGGCAACCTGCGATTCGCGCGGCTCCGAGACGCCGACCTGTCGTCGTGCGATCTGCGATTTGCCGTGTTTCGTCATGCGGTGTTGACGAACGCCGATCTCAGCGGATCGAACTTGAGCGGGGCGGATTTCTACGGCGCAAACCTTCGCGGCGCAAATCTGTCGGACGCCGACCTTCGCGGTGGAGACTTATCAAGCGCCGACCTGACCCACGCGCGATTCGACAAGGCGAGGCTGAAAGGAACGCGCTACGATCATCTGACGCGCTTCCCCGCCGACTTCGATCCCGCAACGCATGAAATGGAAAACGCCACGTCCGCGTGGAACGTGTAAGGCGCGTATGAGCGTCCTGAAGAGTCAGTCGATCCGCCGCGCGACCAACCCGGACGGCATTTTGGGATAGAAGTAAGTCGATTTCTGCGGCATCGTCGCGCCGGAACGCGCCACGCGCTCCGTTTCCGCAATCCCCGTCGGACGGACGAACGCCGCGACGCTCGCTTCGCCGGACTGCACCTTCCGAGCCGCCTCGTCAACGCGCACCGTATAGGACACGCGCTTCTGCGTTTCAGGATCGTCCGTGTCGACACGCAACGCGC
>JAQBWJ010000469.1 GCA_027625215.1 Candidatus Poribacteria bacterium | reverse complement strand
ACGGACAGCAGACCTATTCCGGATTGATCGACGTGATCGACTCGGCGACGCGAAGCCTTCATATCACCGTCTTTATCTTTGGGAAAGACGAGATGGCGCGCGATATTGTCGCGCGGTTGGCGAAACGGGCGGCAGAGGGGATCGACGTGCGCGTGCTAATCGATAGCGTCGGGTCGTTTTGGACTCGGAAGGAGGTAGTCGAACCGTTGCTGCGGGCGAGCGGGCGAGTCGTGCGATTTCTTCCGGTGCTGTCGGCGCCGCTACGAGGGCGTGCCAACCTGCGGAACCACCGAAAGATCATTCTCGCCGACGACGCGCGCGTCATCGCAGGGGGAATCAATATCGCCTCCAACTATTTCGGTCCAACGGATGATCCGCAACGGTGGCAAGACCTGGCGTTTTACATCGAGGGTCCGGCAACCCACTCGTTCGCGGAGATATTCCGTTCGGACTGGGCGTTTGCGACGGGCGAGCGGATTGCGATATCGGAAGACGCGCACCCGCCTCAAGCGACGGGCAACGCCGTGATTCAGGTTGTCCCCGCGGGTCCCGACGTGCGCGACGATCCGCTGTACGTCGCCATCCTGTCGGCGATCTTCACCGCGACATCGCGCGTTTGGATCGTTTCGCCGTACTTCATCCCGAACGACACGCTGGCGCAGGCGTTGGCGTTGGCGGCGCGGCGCGGCGTGGATGTGAGAATCCTCGTGCCGAAACGGTCGAACCATCGGCTGACGGATTTCGCGCGCGACACATACCTTCGGCAGGTGCAAGAGTCGGGCGGCATCATCCAACATTACGTGCCGGGAATGATGCACGCGAAGGCGGTGTTGGTGGACGATTCGTTCGCCGTGATCGGTTCCGCCAACTTCGACATGCGAAGCCTGTTTCTCAGTTTCGAGGTGGCGGCGTTCGTTTATAGCCGCTCGGAGATCGACAGTCTCGAGGATTGGATGGAGACGTTGATGCGGCGGTCGGAGATTGGGATCGAGGAAGCGGGGTTTGCTAGGGAGATGGTTGAGAGCGCGGTGCGTCTGTTTGCGACGCAATTATGAGGTTGTCCCCGCCGCAATAGAGCGAGCGACTGTGCAAATAGGAACCATCACTTGTGGTTAGAACGACGCGGAGACGGAAACGCGGTTCGTGGGACCGAGGTAGCCGTAAGGCACGTAGGCGTAATCGACGTGGAAGCCCTCGAAGTTCAACCCGAACCCGGCAGTCAACCCGGACACCGCGCCGAGATCGGAGCCACCCAACTGCAAGCGGTAGCCGCCGCGCAGGATCAACTCGTTGAAGACGGCGTAACTGAACCCGGTGCCGATCACGGGGTCATTGTCGGAGGGGATGACGGCGTCGAGCGCGACGGACGCGCGGTCTTCCAACACTCGATAGCCCGCGCCAACGCGCACGGTCATCGGCAGGGAGTAACTTTCCGACTCGAACTTTAGCGATGAACCAAGATGCTGGACGCTCGCGCCGAACGAGAGCGGGCTGTCCGGCACATCATAGCGCGCGCCGAGATCAACCCCGAAGCCGCTTGCGTTCGAGTCGTCAATCTCCTGACGCAGGATTTTCGCTTGCGCTCCGACGGCGACGGAACCGCCGACTTTCAACCCGAAGCCGAGTCCGGCGGAGAGGTCGAAGGGACGGAAGACGCCCGTTTCTCCGCCATCGCTGTTGTAGCCCTGCATTTCGCCGTAGTCGAAGTAACTGACGAACCCGGCGGCAGTGGCGGAGTCTCCGATAGGCTGGGCGACGGCGATGTAGTTTTGGCGAATGTCGAGGAGCCATTCGTTGTTCATCAGGGCGATTTCGGTCTGACGCGCGTAGGCGAGACCTGCGACGTTCCAATAGGTCGCATAGGCGTCATCCACGAGCGCGACGCCCGCTTCGCCCATGCCGATGGTTTCCGCGCCGACACCGATCTTCAGCGACGAGAACGCGCTCGTTCCGGCGTCGGCATGAATCTCCGCCGCCTGCGCGTTCGACAGCCAGATCGAACCGAACGCGACGACGGTTGCCGCGCCACGTATCACCATAGAAGGCAATCGCCAAGAGGACAGTCGAATGTTCACGGACGAGACTCCGGTGCGGGAACTTGAACGACGGTTTCGACCCACGATTCTATGCGGACACGTCGCTTGATACAATAGGAACTGATAACTGATATAAGTGACGCACGTTAGGATACCTGATCCGCGCGGCGGTGTCAAAAACGAGGCGCCTGAGTTTCCGCGACGTGGGCGATGCAACATCCTGCAACATCGTTTTTTGTGTGAATCCAACGAGTATCGGGGATTGGGGCGTTTGTCGGACTCAATGTGTTGCATCGTTCGACGGGGAAACTGGGATGATCCGCCAAGTCGTTGCGATACGATAAACGAGTTATACGGAGAAAGTTCTACTTAATATTTGGTTATTGACGGAGATCGTTCCAAGCGTTGTATACGGGGAAAACGACGTGTCGCGCCATCCGGGACTTACGACCGATCAACACGAGTGATATGATGCCGACGGATACGGGACAAGATTCGACGGGCGGTGGTATGAGTTGGGTGTCCGTCCGTATGCGGGCGACGCGGAACGGTCAACATGTGTCGGGCGCGGAGCGACTGGTTCCCGCCGTCTACGCCGTGACCGTCTCAAACGTGCTGGTCGAGCGGGCGCGCCGTCACGCCAGCGGGGAACCCGACCGCATCGTGCTCACCGTAGACAGAGTGCCGCATGAGGCGGTTCGGTTTGCGCCGATCTTGGCTGCCCGAACCGTTTGCGTTGAATCGGCGACGGAAGGACGGCGCGCGGCGATGGAACGGCTGCGGTCGCTGGGCGTATCGGAAAAAGCGATTTCGTCGGCGATGGACGCGCTGACGCACGGAGCGAACCCATTCGGCGGGAACATGCGCGGGGCGATGTTGATCGACCGCGCGATGGGCGAACGGCTTGAGCGCGACCATAAGCGCGGAGTGCGCGTCTCGTTTGTCGATCTGACGCCGGAAGGTCGCGCGCGGTTTGATGTTTGTGTTCGCGGGCGCGGAGATGTGTCGCGGTTTCGGGACGCGCTTGTGTTGGCGTCGAAAGTGGCGTCGCTGCCGGGAGTCGTCGCCGATCTGTGTTGGTCGGACGATCCCGCGTATGTCGCGGGGTACGTCGCGGCGAGGGACGGGGGGTACGTGCGGTATCCACGCTTGAAGGAGCGCGGCATCCCGTTCGGCGGCAGGGCGTATTTTGTCGATGCGGAGGCGTTCGATCTGGAGAAGGATATCGAGTACCTGCAATCGGCTCCCGTGTTGATTGAGGTGAACGATCCGTCCGTGTTCAACGAGTTCTAATCGGGTTTTGGGGAGAGGTTGTGGCAATTCGATTGACGTTTGTCGGGTACGGGAGCATCGCCCACTCGCACGCGAAAGCGTTTCAGAAGTTGGGCGGGGTCGAGTTCGACGCGGTGGTCGGGCGGCTGCCGGAGCCTTCCAAAGAGTTCGCGGCGGAATACAGGTTCGACTTCCACACGACCGATCTGCGCGAAGCGTTGGCGCGGGATTCGTGCGACG
>JAQBWJ010000468.1 GCA_027625215.1 Candidatus Poribacteria bacterium | reverse complement strand
CACGCGGCGGCGGTTGTCGGGGGGATCGCCTTCAACAAAGAGTATCCGGCGTCCATCTTCGACGGCAACACCAAGATGAACTTCCTCCTGATGGAGTATGCGCGATTGTCCGGCGCGCGGAAGTTTCTTGGACTGGGTTCCGTCTGCGCGTATCCGAAGTTTGCGCCCGTGCCGTTCGTTGAGGAGGACTTGTGGGACGGGTATCCCGAAGAGACGAACGCGCCGTATGGGTTGTCGAAGAAAGTGATGTTGATACAGGGACAGGCGTATCGTCAGCAGTATGGGTTCAACGCGGTGCATCTGCTCGTGGTGAACCTGTATGGACCCCGCGACGACTTCTCCGAGAAGAGCTCCCACGTCATCCCGGCGTTGATCCGTCGATTCAGCGAGGCGAAACGCGCAGGGCTGAAGGTCGTCCACTGTTGGGGCGACGGGACGCCGACGCGAGAGTTTTTGTATGTCGAGGACGCCGCCGAAGGGATCATCCGCGCGGCGGCGTTGTACGACTCCGGCGATCCGGTCAACTTGGGATCGGGGTTTGAAATCTCGATGAAGGACCTGTCCGAACTGATCGCCGAGAACGTCGGGTATGAGGGCGACATCTTGTGGGACACCTCGAAGCCGAACGGACAACCGCGCCGACGGCTTGATATCTCGAAGGCGGAGGCGGGGTTTGGGTTCAAAGGCGCGACGGACTTTCGCGCGGGGCTGAAACGCACCGTCGAATGGTATCGAGAAAACGAGGCGCAAATACTCCGAGAAAACTGATTTTCCCCTCAGCCGCTCTCTCACAAAAAATGCCGCCTTCAACACCGCTCACGAGATGCGAACCTTCTCATGCTCCTACGCCGACACGGGGTTGTGACGTTGCTCGTTTCCGTTGTGAACACGGGCGCGGTCTTCCTGAATCTGCTCGTGCAGACGCTGTTGGCGAACTACTTCGGCGTGGGCAATCACCTCGACGCGTATATCGCGGCGCAATCCGTGCCGCTGTTCGCGGTCGGGGTGCTGATGAACGTCGTGAATTTCGTCGCTGTTCCGGCGCTGACGAAGTATCGCGCGACGAAGACGCGCGAGGAGTTCCGGTCGCTGGCGAGCGGGTTGGTCGCCGTATGCGTCGTGTCGTCGGGCGTCTTGTGCGTTGTTGGAATGGTGTCGTCGCATTGGATTGTCTCCACTCTGCTGAACGATTTGGAGCCGTCCGTCGCGGCGACGACGACGCGCCTGATGCGGGTTCTGTGGATCGCCGTTCCCGCCATGGTGATCGGCTCGCTGTTCGGGAGCCTGTTCCATTCGCGTCGCCGTTTTCTGTTGCCGACCGTCATGACCGTCGCGCCCGGCGTTTCCTCGCTGATTCTGTTGCCGTTGTTCGCCCAATCGAGAGGCATCGACGCGGCGGCGTTCGCGTATGTGGGCGGTTGCGTCGGGTCGTGCGTTTTGTTGGGGGTCGGGGCGTTGCTGTCGGGCGACGTGCGGTTTGAGTTCGGGTGGGACCCGGCGTTGGTCGGGTTGTTGGGGACGACCGTCGCGATTCTGATCGAACTGACGCCGCCGACGCTCGTGCCGATCATCAACGGCATGTTTGCGGTCGCGCACGGGGAAGGGGCGATCACGACGCTTCGGTTCGGGTTGAACTTTGCGATTTTCCTGAACGCGGTGATCGGGTTCGGCATTGCGACGACCCACTACCCGTTGTTGGCGTCCGCCTACGCGACGCGCCAGCGCGACGAACTGAGACGGATTATCTCGTTATTGACGCGATTGACCTTGCTGTTCACCGCGCCGGTTGCGATCATGTTGGCGATCATGGCGCACCCGATGATCGCGCTGCTCTTCGAGCGCGGCGAGTTCGACGCCGCGGCGACGCACCGCGTTGCGAACGTGACGGTGTGGTACTTGTTGGGCGGCGCGGCGAATGTACCGGCGAGCGTTCTGACGCGCGTATTGCTCACAACAGGCAGGGCGCGACGCGCGGCGGCGCATTCCGTTGCGATGTTGGCGGTCTTTGTTGGGTCGGGGTTTGTGTTGGTGGGGATGTTCTCGTACGGGGGCATGGCGATTGCCTTCTGCGTCGCGTGGGGCGTTCGGTTCCTGCTGGACGGCGGGTTCGTGTGGATCGATACGGGCGGGTATTCGCCGCGCCGCGCCGTCGGATTCAGTTTGAAGTTGGCGGTGAACGTCGCGTTGATGAGCGGGGTCGTATTCGGTGTCTCGCGCGCCCTGCCGAGTGAGATTCACCCCTTCTTCGCGCTGTTGATCGGCGGGACGAGCGGCTCCGCCGCGTTCCTGCTGACGGCGCGATTCCTCGTCCCGATGAGAGAAGTGACGATGATTCTGGAACGACTGAACGTTCGACGCGCCCTACCGAGCGAATCGGACGGATGAGCAACCTGTTGATCGAAGCCTCGCCTCGAATCGCGCCGGACGCGCTGCGTCGCTTGCGTCACCCGATAGCGTGGATAACCGTCGTCGGGGCGGTCGCCGGGTTTGCGGTTGCGCCTTCGACGGAAATGCCGACGGCGTTTGCGTTGGCGGTGTTGTTGTTGTTGGTCGGCGTGTCCGTGCCGCTGACGGAGTTCGTACAAGGCAGGTTGGACGCGATGAACCTGCGGAACGTCTTCGCGTTCTACTACTGCTATATGTTCAGCGGATACTTTTTCTATCTCGCGCTGGGGAACGAGGCGCAGTATCACATCGATTGGTATAAACGGGAAGCGTCCGTCGTTCGGGCGTTCATTCTGTGCATCGTTGGTCTGGTCTGTTTCTACGTAGGGTTCCATTTGCGGGTTGGCGAACTGCTATCGAGACGAGTTCCGTATTTCCCTCGGTATTGGTCGGCGCGCCGAATGTGGCTGGTCTACGCGGCGAGTCTTGCGGGCGGCGTCATGGCGTTTTTTGTCATCATGCGCGCCGGAGGAGGGATTTCGAACTATCTGACGACGATCAACTACTCGCGCGTACACGCGATCGGCGGCAAGGCGTACTTCTTTGTCGCGCTGAACATGGTGGCGACTGCGGGCGCGACGACCTATGTATACGGAGCCGCGCGGCGCTCCCGATGGTTGCGGTTGTTGGGTATCGCGACGCTACTCATGTATGCGCCGCTCGTGATGGCGACGGGGTATCGCGGACCCATTCTGTTCGCGTTGATCTGGTTTATGGCGTTGAGGCACTACTACGTCAAACCGTTGCGTGTGCGGCTTCCGGCGATCCTCCTGTTCGCGTCGATTATCCTCGTGTTTCACTCGTATGCGATTCTGAGATCGGTTCTGACCAAGGCAACCGGCTCGGTTGTTGTCGCCGCGATCGACGCGATGACGCAACCGGAGTTTTGGTTGGAATTGCCCTCAATTGTCGTTGGGCGCGAAGCGGGGATCGAGTACGTCGTCCGCACGATGGAAGGGATGCGCTTTGTCGAGGAGCCTCCGTTGGGCGTCGATGTCGTGAAGGAAGTGATTTCGACGCCGATTCCGCGCGCGTTTTGGCCCGACAAGATTGTCCCGTTCAGTTTTAGGTTTACGAACACGTTCTACAGCGACCTCTATCCGCCGGACGGT
>JAQBWJ010000467.1 GCA_027625215.1 Candidatus Poribacteria bacterium | reverse complement strand
CACGTTGAGATCAAGTGGTTCGAATCCGACCACGTGCACGGGAAGGACTTCGACGACCTGTTTTCGGACGTGCGCGGGATTCTCGTGCCGGGCGGGTACGGCTATCGCGGCATCGAGGGCATGATCGACGCGGTGCGGTACGCGCGCGAGCGGAAGATTCCGTTCTTGGGGCTGTGCCTTGGGATGCAGTGCATGGTCATCGAATACGCGCGGAACGTCGTTGGTCTGGAGAACGCGAACAGCATGGAGTTCGATGAAGAGACGCCGCATCCGGTCATCGACCTGATGGAGAACCAACGCAAGCAGCGTGACAAGGGCGGCACGCAACGGTTGGGACTCTACCCGTGCCTGCTGACGGAGAAGACTCGCGCCTACACCGCGTATGAGCAACCGATCATTCTGGAACGGCACCGCCACCGTTTCGAGGTGAACAACGCCTATCGGGAGCGGCTCGCCGCGAAAGGGATGGTCTGGAGCGGGGTGTCTCCGAGCGGCGATCTGGTCGAAATCAGCGAAGTCGCGGACCATCCGTGGATGGTCGGATCGCAGTTTCACCCGGAGTTCCGGTCGAAACCGCTGGACCCGCACCCGCTGTTCGTGGAGTTTATCCGCGCGACGTTGGAGTACGAGCCAGCGAAGCGGGGCTGACGAAATCGGTCGTGAAGCGGTGGATTTACGTGAAGTCGAAGATCGCAGACCACACGCGGCGCATCGGGTCATTCATCACGGTAATCTTGCTGGGGGTGATCGGGACGGCGGTTGCCGCTCCCGACACGACGTTTATCGGCGGCGCTGAAGGGCCTGTCGACGCCCGCGATGTCGCGTTTTCGTGGATCGGCGAACCGGACGCGACGTTGAACCCCGTCGTCGGCTATCGCGTCGCGGTGGACGACGACGCTCCCGTCTTCACGACGAACACCTCCCTCATTTTGCGCGACGTCGCGTTGGGCGATCACCGGATCCGTGTGGTCGCCGTCGCCGCCGATTTTCAGGAAGACGCCTCTCCCGCCGAACGCGCGTTCACCATCACGGGCAGTTTTCGAGGCGAAGCGGAGCCCAACAACGAGCCGCTGTTCGCCGTCCCGATCACCGCGAACACGACGATTCAAGGCGTGTCCCAAGACGGCGACGACGCCGACTGGTTCCGCATCGACCCGACCTTTGATCGGGTCGAGATCACGCTCATCTTTCGTCGCGCGGCGGCGACGTTCGGCACGACGACCTTCCAAGTGTACCGAGACGATCCGCTGCTGAACACGCTCGTCGTGGACCGACAGGTCACGCCGCAGATGAATCAGCGCGCCGATGTCACGTTCGGCGCGGCGCGCGTTCCCTATTTCATCAAAGTGCAATCGAACCCGCAGGAGCCGGGCAACTCCATCTATCTGCTCACCGCGCAGACGACCGCGTTCGGGGCGGGGGTTCATCGGGACGCCGAGCCGAACGATTCGGGCGGCGCGGCGAACGCGCTCGCGCTGTCGGCGGCGAGTCCGGCGACGCGCATCATCGGCGAGGGGACTGGCGCGGACTGGTATCGCGTGCGGGTGGATGCGCCGTCGGCGAGACTGCTGCGCGTGACGCTCGCTCGACTTGGCGCGGGCGGCGAGACGGTGCTGAACGGATATATCGGGGCGTTGGCGGCGACGGAGCGTCAGGCGTTGCGGCTTGTCTCGACAACGGCGACCGATCAGTTTGCGACGTTCGAGTTCGGCGTCGGGGTGAGCGACCTGCTGCTTCACGTCGATGGCGCGAACGCGACGGGAGATCGTCCCTACGCCGTCATTCTGTCGCTGACGGAGTCGCCCTCCGGCGCGTCGGTGGAGATCGAGCCGAACGGGGTCGATCCGCGCCAGAACTCGCGGAGTCCGAGCGTTCTCCCGACGAACGGGACAACGTTCGCGTCGTCGTGGGATGGGACGCTCGATGTCGATTGGTATCGGATCGACGCGACGAGTCCGGGCGCGCTTTCGGCAAGAGTCACGCGAACGGGCGGCATCGGCGAAACCGCCGTCGAACTGTTCTCGCCAAACTTTCTCTCGCTTGGGACGGCGACCCTCAACGCCGCGAACGGTCAGGACGGCTTGGTATCGGCGGTTGTCTCGACGGGCGCGCATTACCTCAAGGTGTCGCCGTCGAACGAACTGCCATCTGCCTATCGCATTGAGACGCACGTCGAGTCGCCGGGCATTTTCGCGGCGAGCCACTCCGCGACGCGCCCGCTTCGACTGGGCGACACGCTGACGGTGACGGTTCAATCGACGGCGGGCAATCAGGCGTCGTTTTCAATCGGGACGCTGAGGACGAACCTCCCGCTGTTTGACGACGGCGCGCATCAGGACGGCGCGTCGGGCGACGGCGTCTACGTCGGCGCGTACCCCCTTCGCCCGACGGACGACGTGCGGGATGTTCCCGTCACCGTCCGACTTCGCAACGCGACGGGCGAATCGACGCGCGTGCTTCAACCGAACGTGACGCTCGACGCGGTTCCGCCTCCGTCCGTGACGGGCGTTTCCGCGACCGACGCGCCGGATGACGACGGTTTCGCGTTGGATGTCTCGTGGAACGGCGTCTCCGCCGCCGACTTCGCCGATTACCGGGTCTACGTCTCAACGGCGCCGATTGCCATTGCGACGGGACTAACCCCCGCCGCGATCACGACGGGAACGTCCGTCCGCGTGGCGACGCCGCGAAACGGGGTCGATCTGTTCGTCGCCGTGACCGCCGCCGATGCCGTCGGGAACGAATCGGTGATTGGTGGCGGGTCGATCACGGGGGCGGTGCGGTCGCTGGACAACCGTTTGCCGTTGCCGATCACGGGCGTTGTCGCGGCGGACATGCCCAACGACTTCGGAAACGTTCTCACCGCGCGATGGAACGCCTCGCCGATGGTCGATTTCGCGGCGTACCGGGTCTATTCGGACGGCGCGGCGATTGAGTCGGTGGAAGGACGAACGCCCGCCGCCGAGCTCTACCACCCGTTTCAAACGATTGTCGATCTTGACGCGCCGAACGACACCCCACTCTTCGTCGCGGTGACGGTGGTGGACGCATCGGGGAACGAGTCCGCGCTGGGGGCAACGTCTCGGTTCGGACCGGCGCAGGCGTCCGCGCAGGTCGCGCCGGATGCGTCGCCGCTCGCGTTGAGGGCTCCCATCGGGGACGCGCGCGGCAACACGGCGACCGTTCGATGGAACCGTTACGCGCCGGACGGCAGCGTGTTCGACCGCGTGACCGTCCAACTGGACAATCGCCCGCCCCAAATCACTTCCGCGACCACCGCGACCTTCGTCGGACTTGAATCCGGCGTTCATACGGTGCGGGTGAGTTCGTCAACGCGCAACGTTGAGGTCGCGCAGTCGTTCCGCGTTCAGCCGTTTGTCATCTCGGAGTCGGAGCCGAACGAGGTTGCGTCGGACGCCTCCGTCCTTGCGCCGAACGTGACGATGCAGGGGGATGCCTCCGGCGGGGCAGACTGGATTCGCGCGGATCGGTCTCCGCTGCCGATGATGTTCCACGTCGCGCGTTCCTCCGGCGAGGTGACGGTGCGGGTCTACCGCGA
>JAQBWJ010000466.1 GCA_027625215.1 Candidatus Poribacteria bacterium | reverse complement strand
TGAACGTATCTCGAAACTTGCCGCTGAGCGATTTCACCAGGTCATCGAACTTTTCCTTGCCGGAGCCGCCCACGTACTCGGTTGGGTCGGGTGGGTCTTTGACTTCCACAAAGAGAAACTGATCTTCCAATTCCACAATGAAATCCACGGCTTTCATGCAGTGAGAGAGTCCATGAAAGTTAGGGTTCGTGGGGTCTTGTTCATCGAACCTGAAACCGTCTACGGCGTCCGAAAAGTCGAACGTCAGCGTTCCCTCGCGCAGAATCATGGCATCGCCTTGTCGAGCGAACGGCTGATCTCGCGTCCGACCAGATCGCCAAACGCGGCGTCAATTGCGTTCGGCGAGATGGAGAGGTAGTCGTCTGTCGATGCGACGTGAATTTCTCCATCCTCCTGGCTTCGATACAAACTGTGGTAGATCACTTGATCATCTGCTTGAGTCTGTAAGTCAAACTCTTTGAGCAGTACGTAATCGTGCGTGGTCAGGAAGATTTGGACGCCCAAACGTTGGAGTTCGACCAACACCTCACCAACGGTTCGCATCAAGCGAGGGTTGAGGTTCGTTTCCGGCTCGTCCCAACAGAGCACCGATCCTGTCGAAATGACACCGTTGCGGATCAGCAGCCAAAGCAATCCGAGTTTTCGATATCCTTCAGCCAGTAGGGTGAACTCCAATTCTCCCTGTTTGTCGCTGAGGAAAAACTCTTCGTTCTTGAGGACAACCTCCCCGCCGATTGCGCGTTCCAGTTTGTCCAGCAGATCGGTCCAACGCTCATCAACCGTGCCTTTGAGAGCAGGCAACGTCGCTCGGTCGATGAGATCGGCATAGACCTCCTCAAAGTGGATCTCGCGGCGGTTGTATAGGGCGCGAAATCCGGGCGCATTTGCGAGCATGTCCTTTGAAGGGATATAGACCGATTCTAACGGATGACTCGCCATAATATTTGGCGCTGGTGTGGCGTCAGCCTCGATGAGAGCGTGCGAGGCGTAAAACGATGCAGAGACCCACACAAGACCCGGTTTAGTCGGTAGGAAGTTCACTTGGCAAGTACCGCGCGTGTCGCCTTGACTACGATTTACCATACGAGAAGGATTGCGATTTGAAGGCAGGAAGACATAAACGAGTTTCTGGTAGAAGTTCTCCTTGCCGCTACCAACTTCACAAGCGGCATAAACAGCCTTGATGAGATGAGTTTTACCCGTACTGTTTTCGCCGACAATGATGTTGATACCGGGCGAAAAAGTAACTTCTAACTCCTTAAACGCCGTAAAGTTCTCAAACCGTATCTTCTCAATCATGGGTCGATCCCTTCCCTACGTCTCGGTAATCAGTTGAACCGCAGCAGGAACGGCATCATCGCAAAAGCCCGTTCTGCGCGGAGTTGCTCGAAGAAGTCGATCAGTTGGCGGAGTTGGCGTGCCTGATCGGTTGGCAACGGGAGCGCGGACAGGCGGCTCATTCCCGCGCCGAAGAACGAATCAAACAGCGAGTCGTTTTCGGGGAGTTCCCACAACTCGAGTTTCGTTCGTGTCGAGTAGCCCGCGTGGACTTTCGCCACATCGAACGCCCGTTTCAATCCGCCAATCTCATCCACCAACCCGCGCGATAACGCCTCGCGCCCCGTCCACACCTGTCCCTGCGCGACGGCGTCGATCTCCTCGAACGAGCGTTTGCGCCCGTCCGCCGACTTTTGCACGAAAACGCGGTAGATTTCGTCGATCTGCGCTTGGAGTCGCTCTCGTTCAGTGTCGGTGAAGCCGCGATCATCGCTGTAAAGTCCCGCGTTTTGCCCGCGTCGGACCGCTTCCGTGTGAACACCGACCAGATCGTACAGCCCACTCAGATTAAACTTGCCGCCGAACACGCCGATGCTGCCCGTGATCGTCCCTTCGTCGGCGAGAATGTGGTTGCCGCCGACGGCGACATAGTACCCGCCGGATGCCGCGACGCTCCCCATGGAGACGATGACGGGCTTTTTCGCGCCTGCCCGTTTCATTGCGCGCCAAATCAGGTCGGAGGCGAGCGCGGAACCGCCGGGACTGTCGATGCGGACGACAATCGCCTTGACAGTAGGCTCGTCCGCCGCTTTGTTCAACGCGGCGACGATGGGCCCCGACACCGCGTACTCGCCCGACTGGAACGGGCTCGAGCGACGACCCGGCACGATCATCCCCTCAACCCGAACGAGGGCGATTTTGTCGCGGTCGGAGACGGTGGCGGAACGATGTTGCGTCGCTTCCAACCATAGACGGAGCAGCAGCCCCAAATCGGAAATCGGTTCCTCGTCGTCATCAAATGAATGCGATTTGACGAGGGTGACATCGATTTTTGAGAAAGTGTCGAGATAATCGTCCAATTCGTCGGCGTACTTAACGTCGTCGGCAAGCCCGGCGGCGAGGGCTTCGGTTGCGGTGTAGGGTCCCCCGTCGATGAGTCGTTTCACCGCGTCCGGTTCGACGCGCCGCCCAGCGGCGATCTGCGTCACCATCTGATCGTATTGGTCGTCCAACAGACGATTGACCATCTCGCGGGCTTCGTCTGAGAGTTCGGTGCGAGTGAACGGTTCAACGGCGGATTTGTACGCGCCCGCGCGCAGCATCTCGGCTTGAACGCCTACCTTGTCGAAGAGATCTTTGTAGAACATCACCTCCGACGAAATGCCGATCAGATCAACGGAGCCGAGCGGCGAGATCACCACGCGGTCGGCTTGCGCGGCGAGCGCGTACTGCGAGTTCGACAACGTATCCGCGTAGGCGACGACCTTCTGCCCGGCGTCGCGCAGACGTTTCAGTTC
Organism: Candidatus Poribacteria bacterium; assembly: GCA_027625215.1. Classification (GTDB taxonomy): domain Bacteria; phylum Poribacteria; class WGA-4E; genus JAQBWJ01. The sequence continues at coordinate 765 of JAQBWJ010000466.1, read as the reverse complement.
GGCGGCGATCTCTTGCGATTCCGCGCGGGAAAGCGACGCGCCGTTCAGGTTCAACAAGACGCCGACAACCGTTGAGTCGGAGCGAAGGTGTTCAAGGTGTTGGATCGTGCGGAGCAGTTTGTTGTTGGTGGAAAGCGAAAACAGGAACGGAATCTCGGTGCCATCGTTACCGCCTAGACGGATTTCGACGAACTTGCTGTTTGTTGTCGCGCCGCCCTGATACTCCTCAACACCGCCGGAACACCCGACGATGAAAAGCGCCGCCAATGCCACCGCCCAAAGACCGATCCAACCGCGCGTCATCCACCGATCTCCTTAAGTTTTCGTCAATCTGTTATTGGGGGGCGGTTCGTCACACGGTATCGAAAAAGTGTTGTTCGCGTCGGATGATACGAGGCGCAAGAGCGCGAAACAAGCGCGCTTGACTCGCTATGACCCGTATGATATGATACGTGCGTCCTCCCAAAACGCGGCGGATAAACAGTTTTTTGACGGAACGGTCTGAATGAATCGGTGGACGCCCACAACCCTCGCAACGACGATTCCAATGAGCAAGGCGCTCCATATGGCGATGCGATGCGGCATGCGCTCCATGCGTATGCCGAAACCTCTCATAGCGCGCGGGTGACGGGTTGCGATTCAGGCGATGAACGCACGACGAACAGTATTTTAGAGAATGCCCATTGTCACCCGCAAAGACGATGGGCATTTTCACTCTCAACGATTTGAACGACGAGTTTTCGGAACGCGACGAACTTTACTGAA
>JAQBWJ010000465.1 GCA_027625215.1 Candidatus Poribacteria bacterium | reverse complement strand
CCTGGGCAGCAACAACACGCAGATCAGTCTTGGCGTCGATGCGCGCTCAAACCGGGTCGTGGTGAACTGTGTGCTGGACAATCTCGTTAAAGGTGCGGCGGGCGCCGTTGTCCAAAACCTGAACCTGATGGCGGGACTCGGTGAAACGGCAGGGTTGAAGTTCCCCGGGCTTCTCCCGTAATAAAGAAGTTATCAGACCTCAAAAGAACGAACAGGAGCGCCACATCATGGGCGGTGGACGAAACCGACGCGACCGCGATCCGTTCTTCCCCGACGACGACCGACGCGGGCGCCGTCGCCGAGACGAACTCGAAGACGACGCGGGTCCCGACAACTGGCGCGCTCAAGACCTTCTCCAAGAAATCCTCGCCGAAACGCCCGAAAACGACCATCGCCGCGCGACGCTGTACCAACTTCGCCGTCAACTGATGGAAGACGAGCAGAAGATGGACGAAGCGCAGGCGCAGGTCAAAGAACTCGAGTCCGCCGTTGAGCAGTTGACCGCTCCCGCGAACCGCATCGGCATCTTTCTCGGTTCCCCCAAAGAGGGGACGGCGCACCTCGCATTGGGCGGCTCCGACTATTACACAAACGTCGATCCGCGCCTGAACATCGCGGAATTGAACGTCGGGACGCAGGTGTTGCTGAACGAGGCGTACGTCGTCATCGGCGATCTGGGGTACTCGGAAACGGGCGCAATCACGAAGATCACCGAAATCCTTGAGGACAAGCGCGTCCGCATCGGCGGCGAACCGACTGGGGCGGCGTCGCTGTTGCGCGTGTGCAGCGATCTGGCGGAAGTCAAACTGAACGTCGGCGATGAGGTTCGGATCGATCCGTCCGGTCGCGTCGCATTGGAAACGTTCGCCAAGCAGGAGGCGAAGGACTACTACCTCGATGAAGTGCCGGTACTCCCTTGGGAGAAGGTCGGCGGTCAAGCGGACGCGATTCGCGGGATCAAGGACGCCATCGAGATGCCCGTCCTTCATCCCGAACTGTTCGAGCGGTTCCAGTTCAGCACGCCCAAAGGGTTCCTCCTCTACGGACCTCCCGGCTGCGGCAAGACGCTCATCGGGAAAGCGACCGCCTACAACTTGATCGAGAAGTTGAAGGAGGAGACGGGCAAAGACGTGCGGGGCGAGTTCCTGCATATCAAGGGACCCGAAATCCTCAACATGTGGCTCGGCGAGTCGGAGCGGAAGGTGCGCGAAATCTTCCAAATCGCGCGGGACAAGAAGAAAGCGGGCATTCTGCCGTTCATCTTCATCGACGAGGCGGAATCGGTTCTCGGCACGCGGCGGGCGATGCGGGCGCACAACATCTCGAATACGATTGTCCCGATGTTCTGCTCCGAGATGGACGGGATCGAGTCGTTGCAGGATGTGGTCATCATTCTGGCGACGAACCGTCCCGACCTGATCGACCCGGCGATCCTCCGTCCCGGACGGATCGACCGCAAAATCAAAGTGAACCGCCCCGACCGAGAAGGCAGCCGCGAAATCTTCCACATCTACCTGAAACCCGATCTGCCCATCGACGGGGCATTGGTGGAACGGTGCGACGGCAGCGTCGAGGGCGCGGTCGAGACACTTGTGAACGAGGCGATGGAGGAACTGTTCGCTCGACGCGACGACACGCGGTTCCTCGAAATATCGTTGGCGAGCGGCTCCGTCGAAACGCTGCATCGCGGCGAGTTGGTCAGCGGGGCGATCATTCGGTCGATTGTAGACCGCGCGAAGGAAAAGGCGATCAAGCGGTCGATTTTGGAAGGCGGCGAGTCCGGCATCAACTCCGAAGACGTGATTGCCGCCATCGCTCAGGAGTACCGCGAAAACGACATCTTCCCGCCGACGGACAACTCGGAGGACTGGCTCAAACTGGTGGATTACGACCCCGAAAACGTCGTGCAGGTGTCGCCGATCCGACCGAGCAAGGCGCATCTGCGTCGCCGCATGACCGAGGGGGTCATCTAGCGCCATGAATCGACTGCTGGGCATCGAGACGGAGTACGGCATCACGATTGAGGGCGAGGAGGACGTTGATCCGGTCATCGAGTCGGTGAATTTGATTAAATCGTATCGTCCCGATGATCCGACGCCGCGTTGGGACTACTCGCTGGAAGACCCGTTTGCCGACGCGCGCGGCTTCCGCGCCGACGAGCTCCAAGAGCATCCCGACGAGGAAGAAGAGCAGAAGAAAGACAAACGCCATCGCCTCTCGTTTGAGCAGGTGAAGAGCGACCGGATTCTGCGGAACGGCGCGCGCCTCTACAACGACCACGCCCACCCGGAGTACTCGACGCCGGAGTGTCGCGGGTTGTTCGACTTGGTGGCGCACGACCGCGCGGGGGAGCGCATCCTGTTGCAGTGCGCGCGGCGTCGGTCGGAAGAGCTCGGCAAGAACGTCCTCCTCTATAAGAACAACACCGATTTCGTCGGACACTCCTACGGCTGCCACGACAACTATCTCATGTCGCGCGACGTGCCGTTCGCCTATATCAAAGACTCGCTCATCCCGTTCAACGTGACGCGACAAATCTTCGCGGGCGCGGGCAAGGTCGGGATCGAGACGGAAGAGGGTATGAGCTCGCCGGGGCACTATCAACTGTCTCAGCGGGCGGATTTCTTCTCCGTTGACGCGAGCGTCGATACGATGCACGCGCGACCACTCGTCAACACCCGCGACGAACCGCACGCCGACAGGACGAAATACCGCCGACTGCACGGCATCGCGGGTGACGCGAATATGTGCGAGTACGCGACCGCGTTGAAGGTCGGAACGACCGCGTTGGTCATCGACTTGATCGAGCGGCGCGTTGTACCCGAAACGTTACGGTTGGCGCGACCGCTTGACGCGGTGAAGACGATCTCCCACGATCATGAGTACGATTGGACGGTTACGATGGGAGACGGCTCCGTGTCGAACGCCGTTGAGGTGCAGCGACAGTATCTCGCGCTCGCCGTGGAACATCTCGCCGACAACGACGACGAGACGGAATGGATTTTGCACGAGTGGGCATCGACGCTGGACGCGCTCGAACGCGACCCAATGGAGTTGGTCGGCGCGTTGGACTGGGTGACGAAGCGGTGGCTGCTCGACATGTTCCGCGAGGAAGAAGGCGTTGAATGGAGCGACCCGTGGCTCATCAGCCTCGATTTGGAATATCACAACATCGACCTCGACGCGGGACTCTATTACGAACTACAAAAGGACAGCGCGGTGCGCCAGTTGGTGAAGGAGGAGGACATCCTCAAGGCGACGGAACAGGCTCCGTCTGACACGCGGGCGTATCTGCGAGGCGGCATCATGGCGAAGTTCGGGGACTCGGTGACGGCGGCGCAGTGGGACTCGGTGACATTAAAGGTCGGTTTCCAACGTATCACCGTCAGCCTGAACGATCTGGTGGAACCGGAGGCGTTGACGCGCTACAGCGCCGCCCTCGACGCCCACTCCACCCCCGCCGACTTCCTGAAAGCAGTGGGACTCATGCGGTGATGTAGGCGCGAGGTATGGCAAGTTTCCCTCTCCCTTGACGGGAGAGGGATTAAGGGTGAGGGTGACAGC
>JAQBWJ010000464.1 GCA_027625215.1 Candidatus Poribacteria bacterium | reverse complement strand
AAACGCCCACGACTGGGATCAAACCCGATTTTCGTGTTCGACCCCCGACTGACGAAGGAGACAACACTGTGATGAACCGTCTTGGACTGCGACGCATCGCAACGACGCTCGGCGTTGCCGCGATTGCGCTGACGCTGGCGGGATGCAGCGGAGGCGTCCAGTTACCCGCGCCCGAATTGCAAACGTACCAGAACATCGCCATTACCCCATTCATCTATAAAACCGACCGACAGTTCGGCATGTTGGTTTCGCGCGACTTGGGGAACCAACTCCAGATCGGGCTAAAGCAGAAGAGCGAAAGCGCAGACGCCTATCCGCAGGTGATTTTCGACGAATCGGCTGATCGCAAACCTATCTCCGATGCGTTGACGCAACTCAACATCACGCTGGAAGACGCCTACGCCAATCCAAAACTGGCGGGCAAAGTCGCTGCCGCGCTCGGTGCGGGTGTGATTGTCGTCGGGCAAATCCGCGAACTGCGTATCATCACGAATGAAGACGACCGCCCTGTCTACGACATGAGCGCGTTCGGCGGCACGTCCAAGTCGGACACGCGCTATACGATCACGTATCAGGACGCAACGACGAAACTGAGTGTCAAGATGGTCGACGCCGCCGGGACAGTCATCTGGCAGACAGGTTCGACGCCGCCGAAAGAGCCCGGCACGCTCACGGGACACCTGAAATACGCGAAGGCGTTCCAGGTATCTTCGGTGACGAAGGACGCCGTTCCGGAAGGCACGATCATCGCCCACATGCGCGACCACATCTGGCGTCTCGTCGCCTATGAACTGTACCCCGGTTATTTTCCGCTCGTGAAGATTCCGGTGTGGAAAGAGAAGCCGACGCAACGGTTCAAGGCGTCAGGCGGCGAAGTACGATTCGACTAATCCGATTCCGTCGAACCAACGAAAAAAGAGCTCCCTCCGGCATACGCGCGTTGAGGGAGCTCTTTTCACGTACGTCCATACCGACCTAGCCGCAGGTCCCATCCTTGCGTCGATGCAACCAAATCGCGTTGCCGTCGGGGTCGAGCGCCATTCCGAAGTGACAAACGGGCGTGTCTTGTTTGGACACAACCACGTTCACGCCTTTGTCGGCGAGCTCCTTCAGCGTCGCGTCAACATCATCCACCGCCAAGGCAACGGCTCCCGTCGATAGCGCCTCTGCGTCTCGCGGGTTCTTGCAGATCGCAAACGTCGCCCCGCCGACGTTATACTCCGCCCAAAAACCGCCGTAATCGCCGATTTTATCCAAATGTAGGACGTTCTCGTAGAACGTCTTCGCTTTGTCGTAGTCGCTCACCTCGTAAACGAAGAAGTCGACCGCTTTCGCTTGCGCCGCATGCGTGTGTTCGGGATGCGTCTCGAACCCGCATGTCGCGTCATCTCTGCGATGAATGATGATTGGATTATCGTCGGGATCGGCGATCACCGCCATCCGGCAGACGCCGCCTTTGAACGCGGGCATTTTCAACGTCGCCCCTTGCGCGACCCATTCGTCCGCCGCCGCGTCCACATCATCCACCGCAAACGCGACAACTCCCGACGGGTACGAGTCATCCGGCGATTTGAAGATGGCGACGGGCGCGCCGCCGACTTCAAACTCCGCCCACGTCTCCTGTCCGTCCATCGTCTTTTTCAGACCGAGCGTGTCCTCGTAAAACGCGATGGATTTCCGGTAGTCGCTCACCATATAGACGAAAAAATCGACCGCTTTTGCGCGCATGAATGGTTCTCCCTCGTGGTGAATGCGTCAAGGTAATCGGTCGTCGCGCATCGGTTTTCAATTCGGTTATACGCGGTTTTGCCGTAATTCGGTACGCGGATCGCGCGTAACAGTAACGGGTGCGCGTAGCGAATCGCGGTAGATGGCGAAAGAGGGGACTCGAATCATGGCTCAACACGAAACGCGCGAACCGCTCGGCGCGTTGCCGACATCGCTTTCCAAATCGATTGCGCGACGGTTGTACGAGCGCGCGGTTCACACGCATTTGGAACGATTGCTCGGACTCGACCTCGTCCAGAACGGCACGACCGATACCCGACGCCATCGACGTTTCGACCTTGAGCGCTACAACGCCTTACAGCAAAACGCGCTTGAAAACGGGATACCCGGCACTCCGCTCCAAATGTCGATGAAGGATGCTAGAGAGAACGCGAAGGCGCACGAAATCGACTTCGACGAGTGGGCGACGACCATAGCGGAGCGGCTTGGCATCGCCTCATCCACCGATGAGCAACAAAACGAGTGGTCGGAATACGTCACGTTCACGCGCAGTATCGTACGCGCTCAGGCGACGTACTATCACGCTTACGGCGCGGACCAAAGTCCGTTCAGTCCTTGGTCGCCCTTGGCGGAACTGATCGCGGGAAGCGGTCTGATGCTCGGCATCACCAAAGACCCTCAGACGCGCCGCGTCAAGTTCCTGGTGCGCGGCGAAAACGACAAGAGCGCAACCTCCAAAACGGGCGAACTCACGTTGGACAGCCGCTACGAAGTCCAGCAGGTCATCCACGCCTACCTCCATTCGGAGGGACACGGGTTCGCCAACCGCAAGACGCTCCCGATGATGGTGGACTATCTGATCGACAAGTGGGACACGGAATGGACGGGCGCGGACTTACAGACCCGCGTGTTGACGCCGTTGAAGCGCGCGGGCGTCATTGGAAGCGTGCGCGACGGCTTTTTCCTGCTCGCCTCGCCAGACGACTGCGAACGGAGCCTTCATTTCCACGACACGAAACTGCGCTCCATCCTCGCCATCACGGACGCGGCGCAGGTGGCGCATCGGCGGTTCAAACATTAACGTTCACAGCAACCTATAGAAAAGGGCGGGGTTCAAGGAAGAACTCCGCCCTCTATTCTTTCCCATTGAAGTACGATGGCTGTTACGCCCCGTACAGATCCAAGTTCACATGCTGCCCGTACCGCTCGATCAACGCGCGGCGCGGCGCCACGTCGTTGCTCATCAGCACGGTGAACATGCGGTCGGCTTCGACGGCGTCCTCCAGTTTCACTTGAATCAGCGTCCGCTTTTCGGGATCGAGCGTTGTTTCGCGCAGTTGGTCCCATTGCATCTCCGCCAGCCCTTTGTAGCGGATGATGTTGATGCCCTGCCGCCCGACGGCGATGATGTGGTCGAACAGTTCCCACACGTTTTTTGCGCGTTTCGGTTCGCGGTTGCCTTGTGTCAGGGTGAAGACGGAATCGATGTTCGCGCCGTCCGTCCCGATGCTGAGAAAATCGGATGGCACGATATTCAACGCCGCAAGCCCGTCGATGATCGTGTCGATCTCCCGAATCTCCGCCATCTCCGACATGCGCTCAACGCGGACTTCGTGCAGTTCCGAGTCCTCCGCGAGTTCCGGCAGCGTCATCTGTCGCACCTGCTCGTCCGAGTCCTCCGGTAGCAGGTCCGTCCAGCCCTCGTCCTCGAAGCGGTATACGTCCCCGTCGTCCGTCTCGATCTTCCACAACGCGATGCGTTCTTCGCCGCGAAAGTGCATCTCAAAGAGGCGGTCTTTGTTGATGCCGCGTCGTCCGAGATCGTTCACCAATTTCTCGAT
>JAQBWJ010000463.1 GCA_027625215.1 Candidatus Poribacteria bacterium | reverse complement strand
GTTGATCGGCTCCGTCGCCGCGCAGATCGGTCTGTCGTCGTTGATGGGGATGAACTGGGCGGTGTCGGCGTTCATCGCGGTGTCGTTCTTGGCGATGTCGCTCATCCTGACGTGGCAGGTCGCCGGAGCGGGCATCCTGCGAGTCGATACGACCTTCGAGCCGATGATGACCCTGATGACCGCGTTCGGCGGACGCGCCATCGATCCGCGCAGCATGACCGTCGATACGGTGCAGGTGCGCGGTTTCCGCACGGACATCTCCCAACTGCCCATGCCGAACATGATGAACGCGCTCCGCATCGCCGGAGACGCCCGCATGAACCGCCGCAAACTGAGCGCGGCGTTGGGCGTCGCCACCGTGATCGCGCTCGTGCTGTCGAGCGGGTCGTTCCTCTATGTTTCGTATCGCTTCGGCGGGAACAACCTGTCGTCTTGGAACTACTCCGGCGGACCCTACTCGGCGTACAGCGCGTTGGTGAACCGCCTCGTCGATCCGTCCGAGCGCGATTGGATCGGGTTGGGATTCATCGGGCTTGGGGCGGTTGTCACGGCGGGCGTGACGTACCTCTACACGCGGTTTTTGTGGTGGCCCCTTCACCCCATCGGCTGCGCGACGGGCAGCGCGTGGGGCGTGCAGATGATGTTGTTGTCGATCTTTCTCGGTTGGGCGTTCAAGGCGGGCGTGTTGCGGTTCGGCGGGTTGCGCGGCTATCAAAAGGCGCGTCCGCTGTTTTTGGGGCTGGTGTTCGGCGAATATGTCGTCGGAGGGCTTTGGTTGATCGTCGGGCTGTTCACCGGGAAAGGGTACGCGGTGCTGCCGAACTGACGACGGCGCAAGCGCGGGCGCATCAAGTGTTGGACACCGGGTACATTCCCCCTTATAATTGGCGGGAACTTTTAAGATGGATTTAGGGAACGCAACGACTCATGAATCAAGACCGACTCGGACAGCACAACGAACAAGACGAAGACCCGTTTCTGGAAACGGTGAATCGCGGCATCGAGTTCGCCAAAGAGCGGGCGATCCCGCTCGCGTTTGCGGGGGCGCTCATCATCGCGGCGATACTTGGCGGCGTTTGGTTCGCCAGCAGCCGCACGGGCTCCCGCGTGGACGACTATGTCCAGATGTACGACGCGCTCGTCGCCTTTGAAGACGCTCAAGCCGCCACCGACGCGGAACGCGCCAAAGAACTCGACGGCGTGATCTCCAAGTTGAACGCCATCCAGAACCCCACGTACGTGCCGCGCGCCCGATTCATTCAGGGCAGCGCCGCGCTCGCCAAAGGGGACGGGGTTGAGGCGGCGCGTCTGTTTCAGTCCGTCGTCGGGGTGAAGAACGGCGTCTACGGCATGTACGCGCAACTCGGCATCGGCGCGGCGAAAGAGGCTCAGTCGGACTGGAACGGCGCGCTGCAAGCGTACGCGGAGTCCGCGATCGCGCCCTATGCCGCCGTGCCGGGCTACGATTCCGCGTGGGCGGAAGCGGCGATGGGTCGGGCGCGGGCGGCGCGACAGTCCGGCGACCCGAATGCGGCGCGACAGGCGTACGAAGCGCTCGTCGCCAAGCATGTGGCGAACCGCGACAAGGCGATTGACGCGCGACGACAAGACCTTGTGGAAGAGGCGAAGTCGTTCCTCGAAGTGCAGGAAGTCCCGAACCCGCCGTCCGACCTCAACGCGCTCAACCAACGGCTCGGCGAGTGGATTCAGGCGACGCTCCAAAAGCCGGAAACGCAACAGACGGGGCTGATCGACGCGACGCGCATTCAGGGCGACGTGGAAGACTTCCTGAAAGGCATGGCGGACGCGAAGAAGGCAATCGCCCAAAACCCGGACGATCAGAGCCCCTACTCCTACCAAATCGCGGCGGGCGACAAGACCGTCACCCCCACGCGCGAACAGTACCAACGCGCCGTCCTCGAACTGGAGCGGTTGGGTCAGATGACGCCCTCTCAGTGAGCGAAAGGGGAATAGTCGAGGCGCGGGCGCGTCTCAACCGTTCCCCCATCGTCACCTTCCCCTCTACGTCGTGTGCAGGAACAGGATCGCATCGCCCTCAATCGGCGATTTGATCGACCGTTTCGCCCCGCCCTGGACGGCGTCGCCCTTCGTGATCTCGCCCGTGACAGGGTGAATCCACTCGCCCGACAGCGATCCCGACGCCCCTCGCAGATCAACCGTCACGTCGCTTCCGCCCGGCGCGTAGACGAGGTAATCCTTTCGCGGAACCGCCAAGCAGTACCCCGACGACGACAAGTACCCGCGAGGCTCCGACGCCGCCAAATCGATCCGTTCCGTCAGCCGCCGCGCGTGCCCCGACGCTTTACGGATCGGGAACCACCACGTATCGTTCGGGTCGCACAGCACGTTGCCGAGATACGGGTCCATGAAGATCGGGTTGTGTCCCCGCAACATGCTTTTCCAGACCCACTCCGCGTTGCCGCCGCAGCCCCAGATGTGGTCGGTGTCGTGGAGCGACGGTTTGGAGTGATGCCACGCGGGGGAGTCGGCGCGGAAGCCGTCGTTGCCGCCGGGCGAAGTCCAGTCCGCCGGAGACGCCAACATGCTCTCGATCCCCTCTGAGCCGTGCCCCGTGATCCCGACGAGATGTTGCTTCGGCTTCGATTTCTCGTACTCGTGGATGAGGTCGGCGATCCACCAGTCCCAGTCCGGGCTGCCGCCCTCGTTGATGACCTCGTAGAGTACCGTGTCGAGGTCGTTCACCGTGTCGACGACATGGCGCACGTAATCGGCTTGCAGCGCGTTCACCTTCTCGTTGCCGAGCCGATGGACGAATCCGTCCAACCCCTCGCCGCCCGATTCAACCGCAAGCCCGTTCACGTTGTTTGCCGGGTTGAAGGGGTGCGACTTCCACGCCCAACCCGCTTCAGCCTGACGCCCGCGATTCGCGTGGTAGAGACACCAGCCCTCGAACAGCATGATCGACACGTACATGCCGCGTTCGCCCGCCGAGACGACGCGATGCCGCAGTCGGTCGAAGTAATCGGGGTTGAACTTGGTCAGGTCGAACTTCGGCTTGCCGTCGAGAGCGTTGCCGGGACCCGTTCTCAACCAGGGGTGCGGCGCGACGTGATGGGTGTAGTCCTTGCCGAGTTGCGCGTTCGCCCGCGACTCCCATTGGGTGTGATCCCACGCCCACAGGCGGATGAAGTTGTGGTGATGCGACGCGAGCATGTCGAGGTAGGCGTGCCAATCGAAGGGGGCGGGCGGATCGGTCTTGCCCATGTCTTTCAGGTTGTCCCATGTGTGGGAACCGACGAGCAGGATGGCGCGTTCGCCGTCGGGCGTGACGTAGCGCGGGTTGGTCGGATGAACTTTCAGCGGCTGCGGCATGACGAACTCTCCTTAATTGGATGAGAAGTGAGAAGTGAGTAGAGGCGGCTCCGTCACTCTTTTCTCACTTCTCACTGCTCACTTCTCAACTAAACTTCGAGCGAAAATGAGAACTCCTGTATCCGCGACGAGACGCCTTCCCGTCGTTCGACATTCAATGGGGTTGAGACGACGGCGACGGCTCGGCGAATGTTCGTTTCGGGACCGTTCGCGTACGG
>JAQBWJ010000462.1 GCA_027625215.1 Candidatus Poribacteria bacterium | reverse complement strand
CAACTCGCTGCCCGTATACCCGGACGCGCCCACAATGGCGATTTTCATATCCGCGTATTCCCCTGTTTCGCCCCTGAGAGGTTCGTCTCTTACCATCTTACTCCGTTGCGAGAAAGGCTTGCAAGGCGCGGATCAATTCGTTTCGTTCGGTGGTTGTCATCGGAATGGCGTTGCGAAACACTGATGCGCGAGGTCTTGTCGGGGATCGGGAGGAGGTCTCTCATGCGTTGGATAACACTCATCGCAGCCGCGCTGATCGTTATTGCGATGGCATCACACGCTGATGCGCCGCGGTCCGTGAGGATTGCCTACACTGTCCGTCCGGGCGGGAACTTAGGTCCGGGCGAGATTTGGACGATGAATCCGAACGGGTCGGATCGAACATTCGTCACATCGGGGTACGACCCGACATGGTCGCCGGACGGAAAGCGCATCGCCTTTACGGACGGAGTCTTCCCAAACACGGCGGTCTATGTCGTCGATTCGAACGGCAAGAACCGCGACGTATTGTTCAATCTTCAGGGTTATGAAACCAACCTTGTGTGGTCTCCGGACGGAACGAAGATTGTGCTCGAGTATTACCCGCCGGTCGATGTGCCTTTCGGCGAAACCCGCCCTTGCGAAATCTACGTAGTCGTGGTCGCAACCGGGCAGTACGTGAGTCTGGTCGGAACACCTGCGGGATTGTACCGCCACCCCATGTGGTCGCCGGATGGTACTCGCATCGCCTTCGCGGCGGGTTTTCCAGACGACCGCATTTGGACGATGGACGCCTACGACGGCGGGAACCGGGTGATGTTGTTCGATGGGCTCCGCCGGTACGATCGACCAACATGGTCGCCGGACCGACGGCATATCGCCTGCGTGTCCTACGACGCGGACACTCGTCGCGGCGAAGTGTTGGTCGTTGATGTGACCGGGACGGGAGTCCCGTGGCTTCTGTTCGATTCCGAACACCTCATCAACGAGCCTGCTTGGTCGCCCAACGGCAAACAGATCGCCTATGTGGAGTTACATCAAATCCCTGCTCCGATGTTACCGAAGTACATCGTCGTCTACGATCTGAACTCAGGTCGGACGACGCGAATCACGGATGACGGGTGGTCGCGCTCTCCGGCATGGTTCGACCCCGACCCGTTCCCGTTGGGCGCGGAAGACCGCCGCCTCGTCACTTGGGGTGAGATGAAATCGCCTTGAAACCATCGGGGAAGGGCATTGGAATGCGTCGAACCGTTCTCATTTCGATCTGGTTGAATGTTTGTATTGTCGCCGCAAACGCCGACGCTCCTCGCACTGAGAAGATCGCCTACACGATCCAACCCGGCGGCAACGGCGGTCCCTTCCGAATATGGATGATGGACCCGGACGGGACGGACCAAGAGTTCATCATGGAAGGTCGTTATCCTGCTTGGTCGCCGGACGGTAAGCGTATTGCTTTCGTGGAGGGTTACTTGCCGAATGATCGGTTGCGGGTCTCCGATCCCGATGGACGCAACCCGGAGACCTTGTTCGACCTGCCCGGATCGATCTCCGACCTTTCATGGTCGGCGGACGGAACGACGATTGCATTCGTGTATCGCCCGACGGCGTTGGGAATCCCGGTAGGTGGCGAGATCGACAACGGCGCGATCTATCTCATCGACGTTGAAACGGGGGAATACCGCGATCAGACGCAAGACGCCGAATCCGACTATCGACGTCCTTCGTTCACACCCGACGGAAGCCGGATTGTGTTCGATGTCGGCTACTCACCCAGCCGAATCTGGTCGATGGATCTGATCGACGGGCGGCGGAACCTGATTGTGGACGGCCCCGTCGGCGGATGGTTTCCCGCGTTGTCGCCGGACCGTTCCACGATGGCGTACGTGTCGTACGATCCCGAAACCGGTCTCTCGGAACTACTCGCCATCCGATTGGATGGAATCGGGGACGCAATCTTGCTGCGTCGGATGACGAAACGGCTTGATTACTTCCACTATCCGACGTGGTCGCCGAACGGCAAAAGCATCGCGTACGTCGAGGCTCGCACTGCGCGTAACGACCAGCGGCTGATTATCCGCGTGCTCGACCGTGAAACGGGGCGCGACCGGGCGATTACAGCCGACGGATTCTGCACCTCGCCGTCCTGGTTCGACCCGGACCCTTTTCCGCTCTCTCCCATCGACCGGATGCTCGGCACGTGGGGCGATCTGAAGTCGCCGCCCTGAACCAACGCTTACGATTCGGATGTCGGAGGCAACGTGATCGTGATCGTCGTCCCCTGCCCGACTTCGCTCTCAATGTCGATTTTGCCGCCATGCTCCGCGACGATCTGATGGACGATGGGGAGTCCCAGCCCGTTGCCGTTCGGTTTCGTCGTGAAGTAGAGGTCGAAGATGCGTTCGAGCGTTTCGGGCGGGATGCCCTGCCCCTTGTCCGCGACGGTGATCGTCACGCCGTCCTCGCCCGACGTCAATCTAAGCCGCACCTCTCCGCCGTCCGATTGCGCCTCAATCGCGTTGCGGACCAGGTTGTCGAAGACTTGCGCCATCTGGAGCGGGTCGAAGGCATAGTCGCACCTGCCCGGCGCGTTGGCGATCAGGCTGACGTTCTTCGAGGCGGCAAAGGCTGAGGCGCGTTTCGTCGCGTCCTGCACCGCTTGGGCGAGGTCGCCGACGACGATCTCCGCCTTCGCCGGACGCGCGAATCGCAGGAACTGGTCGATGACGTTTTCAACCCGCGCCGACTCGCTCCGGAGCACGTCGAGCAGTTCGCGGAACTCCGCTTCGTCTTCCGTGCGTCTCGGTTCAAACTCGCGGTTGAGACGTTGCGACACCATCCCAATCGCGTTCAACGGGTTGCGTATTTCGTGCGCGACGCCCGCCGCCAACTCGCCCATCGCCGTCAACTTCTCCTTGCGGCGCGCCTCCTCTTCCAACCGACGCACTTCCTGCTGCATACGGTCTTTTTCCGAGGTCAACAAACCGACGTTCTGTCGGGCAAAGAAGAACGCCGTCACCGCGAGCGTCAACAATCCCACGAACGCGACCCGTATCGCCCCCTGCCGCCACGCATCCGCCTTGATCTCGTCGATCATCGAGGCGTCAATCGACATACGGAGTTGCGCCGTCGTGCCGTCCGCGTCCCGGAACGTGCGAATCCCGACGAACGCCGTCGTGTCGTCGATCCGATCCCATTCCCACGAAAACTCGGGCGATTCGGGCGGCTCCTGGCTGTCCAACACGACCCATTCCAACCCCAGCAACCCTTCCGCTTGGCGGATGTTGACGAGGAGGGCGTCGCGGCTCGCGGCTTCTTGAAGACGGTGCATCTCCGCCGCCATGACAAGCGCATAGATCGTTCCGCCGTTTTTGCGCCGTCTGCCGATCCCGTAAAACTCGGGTGAGTTTTGACGACGAATATCGGGCTTGGAAAAACCGATCGTCGCTTCGTCGCGAATTCCTTCCACCATTTCGCGCACTTCTTCGCTCTGCGTCATGGTATCGATTTGGAACCGTCTGCCGCCCCCCGCTGGAGGACCGCCATCCCCAGGACCAGACCCTTGTCTACCGGGTCCCAAGCCCAGCCTCCCGGGGCC
>JAQBWJ010000461.1 GCA_027625215.1 Candidatus Poribacteria bacterium | reverse complement strand
CATCCAACAGCGATTGACCACCGACGCGGCATTGCAAGCGCAACTGCTGAACGACCCCGAAGTGAACTCAGCGCTTCGCACGTTGCCCGCCGTTCAAGCGGCAGGCACCGCGATCGCGACGCAGGTGGCGACGGAACTTCAAAACCACCCCGACGTTCAGGCTGCGTTCATCACAGGCGGTCAAGCGGCGGCGGAGGCAAAAATCGCGGAACTGGCGGCTCCGATTGTCGAGCAGCGGTTGACGGCGGCGTTGCCGTCCTTGTTCGTGACGAACGCGGCGGCGATTCTTCCCGTGGTCGCGCCGAAGATCCTGCCGATCGTCGCGCCCGACATCATCCCGATCGTTGCGCCGATACTCCTGCCGGTAATCGCGCCCGAAATCGCCCCGATTGTCGCGCCCGACCTTCTGCCGCTCGTGCAGGATGAAATCCTGGCGCAGTTGGGTCCCGATCTGATCCCCGCGTTGGTGCTCCCGGCGTTCAACAACGTCTTGGGCGACCCCACCGCGTTGGTCGGACGCTTGCAAGCGGAACTCGCTCCGTTTCTGGCGAAGGTTTCGAACGAAGTCTCGACAACCGGCGACGTGCCGATTGTCTCGCGCTTCAACGTGCCTGAACCGAACGGTCTCTGGATCGTCGATATCGACCTCTCGACCGTCAACGACGGCGAATACATGGTTCAAATCGACGTCAACGGAGGCGAACTCGGCGCGAGCGCGAAAGTGATTCGCATCGACCGCACGCCGGGTCAAGTCACACCGCTTGAAATCGCGGCGAACGCCGGCACAGGCGCATACACGCGCGCATCGGACGGCGCGTTCATCACGACCGCGTTGACGAACGACGCGACGATCCAACTCAAGTCGACCGTTGACGGCGACGGGATCGGCGCGATCTTCCAGACGCTCGGCATCGAAGAAGACTCGGCGAACCAAGCGCGTCGCGTTTGGCTTCCGGTGAACTCCTCGGCGGTGTTGATCGCGGCGGGTCTGCGACAAGCGTCCGGCAACGTGTCTCAGGACGAAGCGTACGACTTCGCCCTGTTGACCCTCGTGCTGACCGACCCAAGCCTGATCGGGATGTTGAATACGATTGACCCCGAAGGCATCGCCAAGTTCGTCACGGGCTACAACACCCTCTCCGCAGCGGAGAAGGCGGAAGTTCAGAACACGGCGCGAATCGTTCGGGAGATTGTCCTGAACGGCAACGTTGGCGCGGCGGCGGAAGCGTTGAACCTCCAATTCGCGTCGCTGCAAAAGTACGCGGCGTTGTTGGCGGACCTTCCCACGATTCCGGTCGGGTTGCGAACGTCGGCAAGCGTCAAAATGCTGATGCCGCCGATTGGCAACTACTACCTCCGCGCGGTCTGGGCTGACCAGTTCGTCAACTTGGGCGTGAATGAAGTGCCGAAACGCATCGAAGTCGTGAGTCCCGATCCCGACATCTTCCCCATCTCCGCGTTGTCGCTTGGCGACGCGAACGGGGACGGCGCGACGGACGGACCCTTCGAGTCGGTTGTGGTCGGCGAAGATGGCATCGTGAGCCCCGATGACTTCCGAGTCTGGGCGAACACCGCTGCCCTCGACGTGACCTTCACCAATAGCGTCCGCACCGCTCACCCGCTCGTCAATGTGACGGCTCAAGCGTCTACGGATGGCGCGACATGGATGGACATCGGCACGCTGTCGGCTGCCGACCTCGCAGGCGCGGCGCAAGGCTCCTCGTTTACCGTGAACTATGCGTTCGACGTGAACGCTTGGTTGGACAGCGGCGTCGAGATGCTTTGGCTGCGTGTCGTGTCGACAAACGCCCTTTCGGTGATCGGCACCAGCCCGACCGTCGCGTTGGTGGTCGACGAACTGCCCATCCTCATCGAACCGGAAGTGCTCTCGCTGACGGCAGTCGAGGCTGACGGCTTCTTCGTGAACCCGGACAGCGGCGGTCTTCGCGGCGTCGTCAACGTGATTGCCCAAACGGGCGTCTTCACTCAACCGACCATTGGTTCCGCGCTGTTTGAGATCAGCGTGGACGGCGGCGCAAACTTCCTTCCCCTCGACGGCTCGGTCGGCAGCTCCGGCGACGGCACGGACGCCGAACTCGATGTCGTTGAAGGTGAACGGAACACGGGCGCGTGGATGGTTGAATGGGACACGAGTGCCGTAGCGGACACGGTCGAGAACTTCGAGCCGGAAAACCGCGACGCCTCTCAGGATGACAGCCCCTACTTGGTGCGCGTCACCCTGTTCGGCGAAGACGGCGCGGAACTCGTCGTTTCGGCAGCGGTTAACTTCTCGGTCGACAACATCGACGACGTGCCGCCGATCACCGGATCGACGATCACGCTGGTTGAGCGCGAAGCGAAACAACGCGGGACATACGAACCCGCCGAGCAGAACGCCGCCGGTGAGTTCGTCCTCCGAGCGAACGCGCGCTTTACTGTTAACATCATCGCTCCGTTCCCGACAATCGCCAACGGCTTCGTCCAAATCGCGGCGCTGGATGCTTCCGGCGCGGTGATTGCAGTTGTCGGCGAAGTCCCGGTGGTGCAAGACCAAACGGTCTACACGATCATCGTGGACACTCCGTTGGTCGAAAACGGCGTCTATGACATCGCGGCGGTCGTGACCGACGAAGCGGGTAACACCGAACTCGTCGATCCGGCGGCGATTGTCCCGGTGTCGGTTGAAAACATCCTCATCGGTGGACTCCCGGCGAATGACCCGGGCGTTCTTGACCGTATCTTCATCATCCAGACCGGCTCGTTGAGCACGAATCGCACGTTGAGGCTCGCGCCTGAACAGCGACCCGTGTCCGACGTGGTGGTCTTCGAGGTGGATGCGGAGAACGCGCAGTTCGGCGGGTTGTTCTGGTCGAAGAACCTGGCTGAAGTGTCGGACGCGGCGCTTGAACTGGTTGATGTGACGGATACGCCCGTTTCCGGCAACACCTTCGAGTTCACGCTCGACGTTGGCGCCATGTCGGACGGACCCATCTACATCCGGTTCGTCTTTGCCGCCAGCCCGAACGTCATCACCCCGTTCGAGCCCGTCACGTTGATCGTGGACAACACGCCTCCGACGGCGAACATCGTCGCGCCGCTTGGTGGGATCACCACCGGCACGCGCCCGATCCTCTGGGGTCGCTACGCCGACACCTACGGGATCGTCGTTGGCAACATGACGCTCGAATCGCCCGACGGCGTAATCTTCGATGAAACGGTCGGAGACCCCGATACGGTCATCGTGAACGAACAACCGATAGACGGTCTCACCTTCACGGGTGACAGCGTCATCTACCGCACGCCGAACGACGCGCGGCTCGAACCGAACGCCTATGCGTTGTCAATCAGCGCGACCGACCTTGCCGGGAACACCAGCGACGAGAACACGGCGAATCAAACGTCGTCATCGTTCGTTGTCGAACCCGACACCACGTCGCCGATTGTCTCCTCATTCGCTCCGGTTGGAACGACGACGAAACTCCGTCCTCGCGTGACGATCACCTTCGCGGATAACCGCGCGGGCGTCTCTCGCGGCGACATCCTGATCGACGTGGTTGGTCCGACGAACAACCTGATCGCGGGCG
>JAQBWJ010000460.1 GCA_027625215.1 Candidatus Poribacteria bacterium | reverse complement strand
AAACACACCGTAGGCGTCGGCGAATCCGTCCTCAACTGGACGGCTTCCTACTCCCGCGCCGAACGAGACGAACCCGACACCCGCGAGACGATCTACGAACTTCGCAACGGTCGATACCGCTTCCGCGACATTACCCAAAGCGGCAGTCGTTTTTGGTTCGATTTGGCGGACAACGAATTCAGCGGGCGCGTCGATTGGATCGTGCCCGTTGTGGAACATGCGGTGCCGGAAGAAACGGTCCTTGACGAGCTCACCGAAACTGCCGACCCAAAGGTCTTACCCGAAGGCGATCCCCTTAAAAACGGTCTGGGCGCGCACAACGCGAATAGTAAATCGTGGAAGATCGGCGTGATGGGACGCGACCGTCGTCGCGGGTTCGACGCCCGACGGTTCCGATTCACGCCATCCGACGGCATCGAAGAGCGCGTGGACATCACCGCGCCTCCCGAGGAGATGTTCGCCGCCGAAAACATCGCCCCAGACCGCTTCGAGCTCCTCGAATCGACCCGACCGACCGACAACTACGAAGCGTCTCAATCGCTGGCGGCTGGCTATGTTCAACATCAGACGGCGATCACCAACAAACTGACCGCCCTCCTCGGCGCCCGCGTCGAATCGTCATGGCAGCAAGTGACGACGTACGATCCGTTCAGTACCTCCATCGTGCCGATTCAGGCGGAGTTGAACTCGGTTGATCTGTTGCCGGGCGCAAACTTTCGTTATTCGATGACCCCGCGCATGAGCCTTCGGTCAAGCGTGTCGCGCACGCTGACGCGCCCCGACCTGCGCGAGATGGCTCCGTTCGAGTTCACGAACTTCGTCGGCGGGCGAAAAGAGGTCGGTAACCCCAACCTCGACCGAACGCGCATCTTGAACCTCGACGCCGGATGGGAACTTTACCCCCGACCGGACGAGCTCCTCTCGATCAACATCTTTTACAAGAAGATCACGAAGCCGATTGAAGTAATCATCCAGCCGTCGGCTGAGGTGATCACGTCCTATGCGAACGCGGATGGCGCGCGTCACTTCGGGGCGGAAGTCGAACTGCGGCAGCGGCTTGACCGCCTGTATCGACCGCTCAAGTTCTTCTTGTTCAACGTGAACGCGACGTTCCTGAACTCGCGCGTCGAGTTGCCGGAGGACATCGGCGTTCAAACCTCTCTCGACCGTCCGTTGCAGGGGCAATCGCCCTATTTGGTCAACCTGACGCTGGTTTACGATAACCCAAATCGCAATTTCAGCGCGGCAACGACCTATCACACCTTCGGGCGTCGCATCGCCGAAGTGGGCGAATTCGGGCTGCCGGACGTGTATGAGGAGCGACGCTCAGAACTGAATGCGTCGCTCGACAAGCAGCTGACCGACCGTGTGCGAGTCAGTTTCGGCGCGAAAAACCTCACCGCGCCGATTTTTCTGCTGACGCAGGGCGACTCGCCCCTCGTCGAATATAAAACCGGACGCTCACTATCGTTCAGCGTCCGGTACAACCTCTAAATGATGCTTGAAATGGAGCCTACTACATGAGTCGGCTTTTTGACAAACGGTTCTGGATGTTGACGCTCGCGGCGGCGTTCGTCGTGGGTGTCGGTGTCGGCTGCGGAGACGACGAAGACGAAAACAACAATGACGACGACGACACGGTCAACGTGATCGAAGGTCACATCACCGCCAACACGGTGCTTGAAGCGGGACGCAACCGCCTGTTGCGCGGCGCGGTCTTCGTAGACCCCGGCGTGACGCTGACGATTGAACCGGGCGCGACGATCTACGGTGAGAGCGTCTCGCTCGGAACGCTCATCGTGTCGCGCGGCGGCAAGATCAATGCGGCGGGCACCGCAGCCGCGCCCATCGTGCTGACATGCGATCAACCGGTCGGCAGTCGCGGTCGCGGTCAATGGGGCGGGTTGATCATCAACGGCAGCGCTCCGACGAATCAAGGCGCGGAATCGTTCGGCGAGGGCGATACGGGCGCCTATGGCGGCTCGAACCCCGCCGACAACAGCGGCGTGTTGTCCTATGTCCGCGTCGAGTACGCCGGGATCGAGTTCAGCCCCGACAACGAATTGAACGGGATCGCGTTTCAGGGCGTCGGCAACGGCACGACGGTCGATCACATCCAAGTCCACTTCAACCAAGACGACGGCATCGAGTTCTTCGGCGGCACGGTCGACATGAAGTACGCCTTGGTGACGGCGGCGCGCGACGATTCCTTCGACTGGACGGACGGTTGGACGGGTCGCGGTCAGTTTTGGGTCGCTCAACAGCGCGGAGACGAAGCGGACAACGGTTTCGAAAACGACAACAGCAACAACAATAACGAAGCCGAACCGCGGTCAATGCCCACGATCTACAACGTGACGCTCATCGGAGATCCGAATGGTCCCGAAAGCGTCGCCGCCATGCGTATCCGAGAAGGCGCGGCGGGCATCTACGCGAATATCATCGCGCAAGGGTTCCTAGGTCACAACTTGCGGATCGACCAAGAATCGACCTTCGCGCAGGCGATGAACGGAAACCTCGTCGTGATGAGCTCGATCTTCCACAACAACGCGGGTGGATGGAGCGACGGCGACGGGCTGTTCGATGCGGGCGAATGGGCGCTTGACGGTAAAGACAACTTGGAAGCCGATCCGATGCTGACGGATCCGCACAACTTCACTGCGCCGAACTTCACGCCTAAGGCGGGTTCTCCGGCGATAGATGGCACGGTTCGCGTGGCGGCACCGCCCGCGGACGGGTTTTTCACCAATGTCGATTTTATCGGCGGTGTTAGCCCGAATGACAACTGGACGACTGGGTGGACTACGTTCGCCCAAAACTAGTCGTCCCATCATGAATCCTCACTCCCCGGTGGACGCGTGCGGTTTTTCCGCAGCGTCCACCATTTTTCAAAAATCGCGGGTGTGACACGAGTTTGGAACATGATGAAGCGGTGCATGGTCGGGTTGATCGCCCTCCAACTGATTGTCGGTTGTCGAGCGGCGAATGTGTGGGAAGACGGGTACGCCTCCGTCGATGCGCTTGGCGAAGCGGTTGTGGACGCGCTCAATCGCGCGGACGCCGATGCGTTGCGCCGACTTCGCGTTACCCAAGACGAGTTCGTCGGGTGGATGTGGAACGAGTTCCCCGCAAGCAGACCCCCTCAGAACTTCCCAGCCGATTTCGGTTGGTCGAATCTCAACAAGAATAGCGCGGTTGGCGCTGAACGCTGGGTCAAGGCGTTCGGCAACGGCAACTGGACGTATGTCGAGATGCGGTTCAAGGACCCGACGAAATCATACAAAGGGTTCAAACTGCTGCGCGGAACGACGCTTGTTGTGCGCGCGACGGACGGGACTCCGCGCGAACTGAACATACTCGGTTCCGTCGTTCAACGCGGGAATCGCGTCAAGTTGCTGAGTTACCAAGAAGATTAAGCAGTGGAGTGATCTAAATGGACAATATCGCGTCGAACGCAGGTACGAGTATGATATTTCGCCCTCGCAAAAGTCGGTCGAGCCGCAAGACGTGGCTCATTTCAATCGGGTTACACGCGGCGGTCGGAATCGTGTTGAGCCTGTTGATCGTCTCGCAGCGCGACCTGTTGCTT
>JAQBWJ010000459.1 GCA_027625215.1 Candidatus Poribacteria bacterium | reverse complement strand
TGACGGAACCCGACTACGGGGCGGCTCCCGCGTTGAACGCGAACGCCCATGCGCGCGGCGAAGGTCGCGTTGTGGCGGATATCGAGGATGAAGAAGCGTGCGACGAGGTCGCCGAAGACGACGGCGCCGAGATGGAAAACGATCAGGACGAACGTCGGGGCGCGCACGTTGTGAAAGAGACGAGCGGCGAACTGCATCTGGGTCCGCTCGCGCTGACGATGTGTGAACTCGAAGCGGTCGCGTCGTTCGACGCGAACTGGAAAGGCTGGGCGCACGTCGTCGTGACGCCGTCGGGCATCCGTAACCGCGTCGTCCGCATCGACACGCTGCGCGGTCGGCTGACGCTGGAACACGACTATGAAGACGTGCCGTCGCCGTTGGTGATCGGCATCCACGCGACGGGCGGCTCGCTGAAGGAACACGTCGATGTGAACCTCACGCGCAAGCCCGACGTGAAGACGGCGATCACGATCAAAGTGGATGACATCTCCCTGTTCGATGTCGAGTCAGGCGGCGAGATTGAATGGCATCCGGACGTGTTCGGTCCGAAACCGCGCGTCATCCGCATACGCGGCGATCAGGTCGTCTTCGTGTCGGCGGACGACATGCGCGGCGACAACACGGATGACGAGGAAATCAACGAAGATGAGGGTGGAGACGACGCGGAAGACAACGCCGCACCCGCTCCGACAGCCAGCAATCGCACGCTCCGCGTGTGGAGTAAGATGCGGGCGTTCTGAGCGCATCACAATATGGCAACAATGAAGAGGGTGGTGTCGGATCGCCGATCCACCCTCGTTTTTGTTTTTGGTGGCGGCTTGGCATGGTGATTGCGTTACATCATCGGTGTTGGCGATAAAACGGTTTGTCGCGCGAATTGGGGTCGAACCGGAGTCGTGGCGATGACCATATCCGATACAGCCGCCTGCATCGAATCGGTGCACCATCAAGCGAGGAACCATAATTGGTTGACGGATCATAAGGAGTGTGCAACGTGATGTCTACACGCAAAACACTATGGATCGCTTTCCTCGTCACAATGAGTGCGGTGGGTCATGTATCCGCCCAAATCCGTATCGCATGGGTATCTACGCGCGGCGACGGCTTTACGAGGGAGATTCATCTCGAGGACGGAGAAGGCAATTATATCGGGCAGATCTCGCCACCGAATTTGGGTGAGTACCATGAAATCGAGTGGTCACCGGACGGTCGAAAAATCGTATGCTCCCTCAACCCTCTTGGAGCTTTCAATACGACAAGTGATATTTATACGATCAATGCAGATGGTTCCAACCTCACTCGACTGACCCACAAACCGGACGGCTGGAATCTTTCGCCGAGTTGGTCGCCCGACGGATCGCGCATCGTGTTCAACTCGGAGAACGGGGACAAAAGCGACCTCTTTGTCGTTGACAGCGACGGGACGGGTCTCACTCGGTTGTTTCCGGGCGGTAAGCACATCATGCCGGAATGGTCTCCCGACGGTGAATCGATCGTGTTCGCGTCGGATATGGGCGGATTGTACGACATCTTCGTTCTGTCTCTGGAATCCGGCGAGATCGATCAGTTGACCCATATTGACGGCGAGAGGGCTTGGTACCCGACTTGGTCGCCGGACGGAAACATGATCGCGTATAAAATCCGTAATGACGTTTATTTAATGGACGCTGACGGAGCAAATAACAGGCAAGTAATGACCGATGTTATGCCTCTAGGCGACCCCGCATGGGTCGATCGCAAGACGATTATCTGTACCGCAACTAACCCAGAGTCGGAGGACACGACATCGTAGTTCTCAACATTGAGACGGGCGAGTTTCGTTTCATCACGAATGACGGCGCACGAATCACCCGTTTTCCCACGATCTGGAACCCGAACGCACTCGTGGTCTCCCCACAGGACGTTCTGTACGAAAAATGGGGATCGTTGAAGACCCTCGCACGTTGATCCATTTCGCATGAGGATTGCTCAATGACGGCAGATAAACTCCGTTATGGTGCGATCCTCACGTGCCCGCCGACCGAATGGACATGCGCCCGCAACCGCTCGATGAGGCTCTCCGTCCCCTCTCGAAACTCCATCACGATCTCTTGATGCGTCTTCGTGTGCTCGGTGACGAAGCGGCGATACTCGTGCATCGAGTCTTCATACGCGGACTGTATCTCGCGGAGGGCGGCAAGCATCTGCTCCCGCGCGGACGCCAGCCGCACGGCGGACTCTCGGCGCGACGCTCCTTGACGGACCATCATGTCAACGTCCGCAATCGTGTCCCGGCAGGCGGCGAACTCCACCTCCAACTGACTGACGGCGAGCCGCCACGCGCGGAGCCGCTCGTCCATTTCGGAGTCGGTGGGAGGGTTCGTGCGTGTCATGACGGAGTTTCCATTGAAAACGACTGGGACGTTTGGGCGACTGACGGTAGCCCAAGAGCGACCGATACGGCGCGATTCATCCCACAAAGACGTGGCGAAGGCGGAACTAGGCGGATTCGGAGGTCTTGCCGTCGAGCCGATTCATCAAGGCGGCGGCGTACCCCGCGCCGAAACCATTGTCAATATTGACGACGGTAACGCCCGACGCGCAGGTGTTCAGCATCGCCAACAGCGCGGCGATCCCACCGAGACTTGCCCCATACCCCGCGCTCGTCGGCACGGCGATCACCGGGACGCTCACCAATCCGCCGACGACGCTCGGTAACGCGCCCTCCATCCCCGCGACGACGATCACGACGCGGGCGGAAGTGATCAACGCTGTGTGGCTCAACAGCCGGTGAATCCCAGCGACGCCGACATCGTACAACCGATCAACCTTGTTCCCCATGATCGTCGCTGTCTCGTAGGCTTCTTCGGCGGCGTGAAGGTCGGAGGTGCCCGCGCTCACGACGAGAATGCCTTCGCGTGTTTCGACGGGCGATTGAACGTGCGTAATGGTGCGACCGCGTTCGCTGTAGACGGCGTCAGGCACGACTTCTTGGATCGCGGCGTACGTATCCCGCGTCGCGCGAGTCGCCAGTAGGTTACTCCCGCGCGAAACAATCGCCTCCGCAATCGCCCGCGCCTCATACGGCGTTTTTCCCGGACAGTAGATCACTTCAGGGAAGCCGTTCCGCAGTTGGCGATGGTGATCGACTTTGGCGAATCCTAGGTCTTGGAATGGCAGGTCGCGCAACGACGCGAGCGCGTCGTCTACAGATTGATCGCCTTGCGCGACTTCCTCCAATAGACGACGCAATAAGTTCGTATCCACAGATGAAAAGACTTTCCAATTCGAGCGCGTCGTGGCGCTTACGTGGTCGTCGCCGCGGCGGGCGCGTCGTCGTCCGCGTCTTCTTCTACCGCGTCGTCGTCATCAAGCGTCAATTCCTTGCGCCGCTTGCGATACGCCGCTTTCCCTTCTTCGATCAGTCGCCGTATCCCGGATGCGGCTTCACTGAACTCCTCGCGCCCGTCTTCGACCATGTCGCTGATGCGGTCGCGGCTTTCTTCCACGAACTCGCCGAGGCGGTCGCGGCTTTCGTCGATGAAGTCCATCGTCTTGTCGCGGAGTTCGCTGCCGGTGTCTTTGATCTTGCGCCGCGTCACATCTCCCGCTAC
>JAQBWJ010000458.1 GCA_027625215.1 Candidatus Poribacteria bacterium | reverse complement strand
GAGGCGTTCGGCAGATCGGACACGTACGCCGGGAAAACCGTGTTGGTCGAGTTCGTCAGCGCGAACCCGACGGGACCCCTCACACTTGGTCACGGTCGACAAGCGGTGTTGGGGGATACGGTGTCGCGGTTGTTGGAAGCGGTCGGCTACAAGGTGACGCGCGAGTATTATTTCAACGATGCCGGACGGCAGATGCAGGTGCTTGGCGCGTCCGTCCAAGCGCGGTATCTGGAACTGCTCGACAAGCCGTCGTCGTTCCCCGATGACGGTTATCAGGGTGAATACCTCCGCGATATCGCCGCCGAACTGATCCAAGAGCGGGGCGACGCATTGGCGGATGAGTCCGACGTGACGCCGTTCAAAGAGAAAGCCGTCGCTGTCATTTTCAAGGATATCAGCGGGACGCTCGAACGTATCGGCATCACATTCGACATCTACTTCAACGAGCACGATCTGTTTGAAGAAGGGCGCGTGGACGCGATGCTCCACGCGATGGCGGAACGCGGCTTGACCTACGAGCAGGACGGCGCGGTCTGGTTCAAGGCGACTGCGTTGGGACGTCCTCAAGACCGCGTATTCGTTCGCAGCACGGGCGACAAACTGCCGACCTATCGAGTGCCCGATATTGCCTACCACATCAACAAGATCGAACGCGGATATGACAAATTGATCGACATCTTCGGCTCCGACCACATCGAGGAGTTCCCCGACGTGAAGGCGGCGCTGGATGGTCTCGGATACGACACGAGCCACATGAGCGCCATCTTTCATCAGTTCGTGACGATCACCCGTGACGGCGAGATCGTCAAAATGTCGACGCGGCGGGCAAACTTCGTGACGGTCGATGAACTGTTGGACGACGTGGGGGAAGACGTTGTGCGCTACTTCTTCCTGATGCGACACGCGAACACGCACCTCAATTTTGATATTCAACTGGCGAAACAGGTGTCGAACGAAAACCCCGTGTACTACCTGCAATACGGTCACGCGCGAATTGCGAGCATCTTCCGTCAGGCGGCGGAACGCGGCATCGACCCTGCGAAGATCGGCGACGCGGACTTGTCGCTGCTGCGGGCGGATGAGGAAGTCGCGCTCATCAAGAAATGCGGCGAGTACCCGACTGTGTTGGCGAACGCTGCGGACGAGTACGAGCCGCAATCGGTCGCGCATTACTTACAGGAAGTGGCGACGGCGTTTCATGTCTTCTACGACCGTCATCGCGTGTTGGACGACGCGAATCTGGAACTGTCGAAGTCGCGGCTGATGTTGTCGAAGGCGACGCAGATCGTCTTGGCGAACGGGTTGAAACTGCTTGGCGTGCGCGCGCCTGAGCAGATGTAATACGGACACAACGGAGGTTAGCAACATGCGTCGATTCAAACTGGCGTGTCATCTGATTCAGTTCGGCGGTGAGCAACGCGATAACCCTGAAAAAGTGTACCGAGAAGTCGCCGAAGCGGGATGGGACGGGCTCGAGGGCGGCGGCGGTCAAACGCCGGAAGCGTTGGTCGAATCCGCGCTGCTCGCTCGGAAGTACGGGTTGCATCTTGTGAACGCGGGCGGACCCGACCCCATCGAGAAGGCGAAGTACAACATCACGCTCGGCAACGACGCCTCCGAAGTCCCGTCGTGTCGTCGCAGCGAATACGGCGGCGCAGAGCCGTCGGACGCCGACTTTGAGCGCGCCGCACGTTCGTTGGACGAGCCGCTCGATTTCTGCGTCAAGTACGGCATCAAAGGCTTTCACCACGCCCATCTCGGCACGATGATCGAGACGGTGGACGACGCGATTCGCCTGATGACCGCCGCGCCAAACTTGTATCTGCTCTACGACACGGGACACATGCTCGCCGCCGGAAGCGACCCCCTCACCGTCTTCAACAGCGACCTACTCAAGAGCCGCATCGGACATGTCCACCTTAAGGATTGTCACGCGAACGATCCCGCGATGTGGACCCATCGCACGGGCAAGTTCGGCGAGCAAGCGCGTTTCGCGGAACTCGGGGCGGGCAACATGGGTTTCGACGTGAAAGCGGCGTTGAAGGGGCTTGAAGCGGTGGGGTACGACGGGTGGGTGTCCGTCGAGCTCGACCGTCCGTATCCGGTGAAGCCCGCGGCGGAGGCGGCGAAGTCGAATCGGGAGCATCTTGCAAGTCTCGGATACTGAGAGAGGGTTGGCGATGGAACTCACGTTCAATTGAACCGCTCATCATCAAGTAGCAGGCGCAATCGTTTATGAATCCCCTCGCATGATGTCTTCATAGGCGGTGACGGTGTTTCGCGCGATCACTTCCCACGCGAAGTTTTCATGGACGCGAGCAAACCCTTTCACGCGCAACGTTTCCGCGATGGAAGGGTCGGTTTGAATCTCGCGGAGCGTTTCGACAAGGGCATTTGCGTCGCCTTCGGGGAAGATCAATCCGCTGTCGCCGACGGTGCGAGGGATTTCGCCGGAGCTCGATCCGACCGTCGGCGTGCCGCACGCCATCGCCTCGACCAACACTCGCCCGAAGAACTCCACCCACAACGGCGACGTGCGCGACGGCAACACAAACACGTCCATTGCGTTTAGGTACTCGGCGACTTCTTCCGGCGGCTTCGAGCCGATCATCGCCGCGCGGTCAATCAGTCCCAACTCGTCGCGCATCGACTCCAGTTTGGCGCGGTGAGGTCCCTCCCCGACGATCAACAGACGAGAATCAGGCATGGCGGCGGTCGCCTCCATAAGCGTCTCGATCCCTTTGAGACGGTCGAGCCTGCCGACGTATCCGATCAGGAAGGCGTCGCCAACGCCAAGTCCCATCCGTCGCCGCTGTCGCACTTCCTCGCCCAGCGGTTTGAACAGGTCGGTGCGAATGCCGTTCGGAAAAACCCGTGTCGGTCCTCGATAACCATGAAGACGCATGATCTCTTCGGCGTGCGGACTCAACACGAACGCGCAGTCGGTTCGCCGAAAGGTGCGTTGCTCGATCCACCGCAGCAAGGGGCGCGCGACCGCTTTCAACCGAATGTCCGTGCTGATCGACGTGCGGAAGATGAACTTCGCGGAGGGGGCAAGTCGATTCGCCAGATGGACGATCTGTCCGGCGCTCAGGCTGTACGGTTCTTCTTCCATATGGATGAGGTCGGGTTGAAAGTCGAGGAACTGACGCCTAAGACCTCCTTTGTAGAAGTAGCGCGTATAGTAGCCTTCCCAGACGATGGGCAACGCGACCGTCCAATCCTGCGAGGTCGCGGGATCGAAACGAACCAAGCGCGACTCTTCGTGCCATGCTTCGGGGACAATCAGGCGGAGGTCAAGGTCGCCGTACTCGCGGACGAGTTCAAACTTGCGCCGATACGCGGGCGCAACGGCGGGATGTGAAATCACCAGGACTTTGAGCGGCATCGTGTGCGGTTCCGTCGGCGATAGGGACGCATGAGCATTGACGTGTCAAAAGGTGGTGGATCGGGGCGGATAAGTCAAGCGCGTTTGGCAAACCGCCGTGTCGCCATCGCCGCGACCTCGCGCACATCCTCGATCTTCAAGGCGAGCGACACGAACCAAAACATGCCGACCGAGACGGTCACACACACGCCGACCGTCGCCAATCGAC
>JAQBWJ010000457.1 GCA_027625215.1 Candidatus Poribacteria bacterium | reverse complement strand
CGCGAGGATAGCGACTCGATCTACCAAGAACTGCCCGCCATCAAGCAACTCCACGCGCTGAGGATTGCGGCGATTGTGCGCGTCGCGGACGGACTCGATTACACGCAAGACCAATCCGCCGAACCGACCTATTTCGACGGCACGCGCAAACGCGGGCGTCTGTTCGTGAAGGGCGAAGGCTCGGAGGTCAACGTGGCGCGGGCGAACGAGAAGGCGGACTTGTGGGGCCGCGCAATGCCGCGACCGCTCGCGTTCACCGTTGATAAGGGCTTCCAGTACTACCTCCGACGCGGCGACCGGATGCAGGCGGCGGCTTACAAGTTGTTTCGTCGGTTTTACGACGAGGCGATGACGCATGAGGACGGCGTTCGCGCCGGAGCGGATGTTGAGGAACTGCACGACTTCCGCGTCGCCATCCGGCGGTTGCGGGCGAGCATGAAGGCGTTTCAACCGTCGCTGGGAGGCGAATTGTTGAAACCGATCCGCGACGAACTGCGGTTTATCCAGCAGGAGACAAACGCGGCACGCGATCTGGATGTGCTCATTGAAGCGTTGAAGGAGCTCCCGTCGTCAGAAGGCGCGACGACGCTGCTCGAACAGATACGGAACGACCGACAACGGGCGAGGGAAGCGGTCGAATCGCTGCTGAACGGCGTCACGTACCGTCACTTCAAGGCGAACTTCCCAGTGTTTCTTGAAGAGACATTGCATCCGGTCGCGCACCCGTTGGATGAAAAAGCGGCTTCCAAGCGGGCGAGAAACGTCGCGCCCGAACTGCTGACGACTCTGTTGAGCGAGGTGCTGTCTTACCGCGACGCGCTCGCAACGGGCGACGACGAAGAGGCGATGCACGCGCTGCGGATCGCGTGCAAGCGGTTTCGGTATGCGGCGGACTTCTTCGGGGAACTGCTCAACACGGAACACGGCTTTCTGATCGACCAGTTGAAGGCGATGCAGGACAGTCTCGGCGACCTGCGCGACGCAGATGTGCGAGGCGCCTACTTCGAGGCGTTCGACCGAGAGCATCGCAATCGGTTCGCTAAAGAGGAACAGCGCAGCCTCGCGGCGATTTTTGAGGGACGCGCGTGCGACCTGCCCGAAGAGGAAGAACGCGCTCTGTTGTCGCTGATAGACGAGAACCGCGCGCAGCGACGAAACGCCCTCGACACTTTCCACACCCAATGGCGGGTGTTCGCGTCGGATGAGTTTCAGCAACGGATTGCCGGGACGTTCAAAATCAACCTCGAATCGATGCCCGCGACGACGACGGAATAGGACGACGGATGAAATTAGCGGCGATTGACGTCGGCACAAACTCGATCCATACGGTGATCGTCGAGGTGCGCGACGATCTCAGCATCACCATCCTCGACGACACGAAAGACACGGTGCACCTCGCCCGCGGGCGCGACAAGAACAGCAACCTCAACGCCCGCGCGATGACGGATGCGCTCGCCGCGCTGTACAAGGCGGAACGTCTCTGCGAATCGCACGGCGTCGAAAAGATACTCGCTGTTGCGACGAGCGCGATCCGCGAAGCGCCGAACGGGTTGGACTTCCTCAGACTGGTCGAGGAGAAGATCGGCGTCGAAGTCCGCGTCATCGCGGGGTCGGAAGAAGCGCGATTGATCTATCTCGCCGTGCGCGAGAGCATCCACCTGAACGGGTTGACGTTCCTGAACGTCGATA
The DNA here is from genome assembly GCA_027625215.1 of Candidatus Poribacteria bacterium. Lineage (GTDB taxonomy): Bacteria > Poribacteria > WGA-4E > JAQBWJ01. Next base: position 1,913 of record JAQBWJ010000457.1, on the reverse strand, counting down.
TCGGCGGCGGCAGCGTCGAGTTCAACTGGGCGACCCGCGAACAACTGCTCGATAGCGACAGCGTTAAGGTCGGCGTCTTGCGGATGACTGAGGAGTTCCCCTTCTCCGACCCCGCGACGCCGGAGGAGATCGCCGCGCTGGAAGTCGAGATCGTTGAACGGATCGCGCATCTGGACGAACCCGCGAAACGCCATAACGTCGAAACGCTCATCGGCACGTCCGGCACGATTCACCAATTGGCTCGGCTCGCCATCGGCGAAACGTCGCTGCGGACGGGCAAATCGCTGCACCAGCAGATGATCCCGGTCGATGCGTTCTTGGCGGAGTGCGACAAGTTGATCCACTCGACCGAAACGCAACGTCAGGAGATGAAGGCGCTCGACCGGACGCGCCTTCAGACGATCATTCCCGGCGCGATCCTGATGCGGCAGATTCTGTTGCGTTACAACATCCAGCAAATCGTGATCTGCGAGTACGCGCTCCGCGAGGGCGTTCTGTACGACTATGTCGAAAAAAACCGTCGCGGGTTGTATGAGGAACGCGAGACGGAGGATGTGCGGCGGCGAAGCGTTCTCGCGCTCGCGCGACGGTGCAACTGGGACGAGGCGCACTGCGAACACATCGCCAAACTGTCGCTGATGATGTTCGACCAACTCACCGAGACGTTCGGCTGGGACGCATGGGAGCGCGATATCCTCGAGTTCGCCGCGATGCTGCACGATATCGGCATGGTGATCAGCGTGCCGAGCCACCATCGTCACGGGCAGTACTTGATCGAGCACGCCGATCTGCTTGGGTTCAACCCGTCCGACATCGCCATCTTGGGGAACGTCGTCCGTTATCACCGGAGCTCGAAACCGAAGAAAAAGCACGAGTCGTACCGAGCGTTGAAGAAATCGGAGCGAAAGGTCGTAGACCGGTTGGCGGGGATTCTGCGCGTGACAGAGGCGTTGGATCGCACCGGGTTCCGACTGATTCAGTCCGTCCACATCGAGGTGACAGACGAGGTGCGCGTCATTGCGATGGCGGACGGCGACGCCGTTGTCGAGCAATCGCTTGCGAACGAACGCGCCGACCTGTTGCGACGCGCCGTCGGCAAGAAAGTGAATATCGAATTGGCGGACGCCGACCTGCTACGAACGGTTGTCGCCTCAATGGATGATGCGTCGGACCCCACGCCCGCAGAGGACGACGAATAGCGATGGCGCGAGGCTCACGATTGTCTTGGATGCGGTCGAAGCGGTACGGCGTGATCGACGTGGGGACGAACTCCAGCCTGTTGCTGTTGGTCGAGGCGCATCAAGGCTCCCACGAGTTCACCGTGCTGTACGACGACGTAGAGATCACCCAACTCGGCAGGGGCTTCTACGCGACGAACCGTCTTCAAAACGACGCGATGGAACGCACCGCCGAAACGATCCGCAACTACTTGAATGTGTGTGACGACCATCAGATCGACGACCTCATCGTGACGGGAACGAGCGTCCTCCGCGACGCGGAGAACGGCGGCGACTTCCTCGATTTGGTGAAAGAGCGGTTCGGGATCGCGGTCGAAGTGATCTCCGGCGAGATGGAGGCGCGACTGTCCTATATCGCGGTGCGTCGGGACGGATCGTTGCCCATTCCCGCGAACGAGTCGTGCCTTGTGACCGACATCGGCGGCGGCAGCACGGAGTTGATTCTCGGCGACGACAAGATTCGGCAGATGGCGAGTCTGAATGTCGGCGCGGTGCGGCTGACGGAGGCGTTTCTGAAGGACGACCCGCCATCGACCGAGCAGATGGATCGGTTGCGGGAGCATCTTGGCGAGATGTTTTTGCAAGCGCCTCGCGCGGGCAGCGGATCAACGTTGGTGGGGGTCGGCGGAACGATCACGACGCTGGCGAACATCGCCGCGCACGAACGACAGCCTG
>JAQBWJ010000456.1 GCA_027625215.1 Candidatus Poribacteria bacterium | reverse complement strand
TCGAGATCGGAACCCCAGGGCCATAGTCGAGAGGTGTGTCCGCGCGCCGCCTTCTCCCATTCCGCTTCGGTGGGCAGTCGAACGCCACGCCACTCGCAATAGGCGACCGCATCGAACCAAGAGACGCCGACGACGGGGTAGGTTGGGTATTGTGTCGCGCGTTCCGCCCACGCGCCGAGTCCGGGGTAATCGGGGAAGTCGGTCGGGGTGTGGGAATCGTCGTTGATCGCGGCGAGGAACTCCGCGTACTCGGCGTTCGTCACTTCGGTCGTGCCGATCTCGAACGTGTCGAGGCGGACGCGATGGGCGGGCTGCGTGTCGGGTTCGGCGTTGGGGATGCCCATTGTGAACTCGCTCGCGGGGACGCGCACCCACGTCGTCTCGGCAAACACGGCGCACGACAGGAGCATCGACAAGACGCCGTACATGGCGCGTCGGGACGGGGAACCCCCGCCCCGACGTGTTCGATCATGTGGCTTCGTCAGACCATCACGCACGGCGACTATTCCTTCGGTTTGCGAAGGACGCTCATCCCGAACCGCTCGCCGCGATTGTCCTTGTAGACCCATTTGATGAGCGCGGAACCGCCCGACGCCCCGACCGCCGCGTCAAACTCGGCAATCGAGGTGACAGGTCGCCCGGCGACTTCGAGGATGAGGACGCCCGGTTGGATGCCCTCGCGCCCCGCAGGACTGCTCCGGTCAACGCTGGTGACCAGGACGCCGCTCTTGCCCTCATAGCCGAGCTCCGTCGCCTTTTCCTTCGTCAGCGGTTCAACCGTCATGCCGAGCCAGTCGGTGGTGGCGGGTACTATAGGCGTCGGCTGCTGGAGGACGGCGAGTTGTTCCTCGTTGCGCGCCGTGAGGGTCACGTCGAACTGTTTTTCCTTGCCGTCGCGCAACACCTTCAGCACGACCGTCGAGCCGATGGGCGACGACGAGATGTAGTTGACCAACTCGTTGTGGTTCAGGATCAGATGCCCGTCCACTTGCAGAATGACATCGTACGGCTTCAGTCCCGCCTTCTTCGCGGGTGTGCCATCCATGACGCTGGTGACAACGGCGCCGCGCGGTCGGTCCAAGCCGAGTTCTTCCGCTACGTCGTCGTCCACCTGATCAATGCCGACGCCCAAAAACGCGCGGGACACCTTGCCGTGTTCGATCAGGTCGGTCATCACCTTGCGGGCGAGATTCGAGGAGATCGCAAAGCCGATGCCCGCGCTCTGACCCGTCTGCGTGCTGATCGCCGTGCTGATGCCGATGAACTCGCCGCGAATGTTGACGAGGGGTCCGCCGCTGTTGCCGGGATTGATCGCAGCGTCCGTCTGAATGAAATCCTCGAACGATTGCGACTCGCGCGACAGGTTTTGGAGGATGTCGGAACGCCCCTTCGCGCTGATGATACCGAACGAGACGCTGTGCGTGTGCCCGAACGGCGCGCCGATGGCGATGACGAACTCGCCGAGTTGCGCCTGATCCGAATTGCCGACGGGCATCGGCACGAGACCTTTCACGTCGATCTTGATGACGGCAAGATCGGACTGAGGATCGGAGCCGACAAGTCGAGCGTCGTAGTCGCGTCGGTCGCTGAGGACCACTTCGATCTCATCCGCGTCGCCGACGACGTGGTTGTTCGTCAGAATGTAGCCGTCTTCGCTGATGATGACGCCGGAACCGAGTCCTGAGCGCGGGGCAGATTCGGGCGGTTCGATGCGGAACGGGAAGTTGAAGGGGAGATCGAACTGCGGTTCGTCGTCGCCGTTTTGACTGCGCTCGGTGCGTCGGGCGTTGCGTCGCGTCTGGATGCTGACGACGGAATCGCGCGAGTGCGTCACGACATCGCGCAACGCGCGGTCAACGGCGATGAGCGTGCCGTAGTCGCCGCTCATGGGTTCGTCGGCGGCGTAGGCGGCGGGGACCCAGGTTGATTCGTAGGGCGTGAACGGGCGATGATCGCTCGTAAGCGGCGTCTTGATAAACGACAGCGCCGCCAGCAGTCCGAACGCCGCGAAACCCAGCAGCGGCGGAAGTACCCATTTCGACTTGAAGACGCGAGACATTGTCGAGCTCCTCCGTACGTTTCTCATCCGATTTTTTGGTGTATCGGCAGCCGGTTCCATCTAACTAAAATGTGGCGATTGGGTTCGCCATCCAGTAATAACGTCGAACGCCGTCGGATCGGTTGACGCGGCGAGTGAGCGCGGTCATTCGTACGGTTGCCCGAAACGGTTCAACGCTTCGGGCGGACGGTTCGCGTTGGGGGGAACCGTCCGCAAGTACGCCCAGATCGCTTTCAGGTCGTCCTCCGACATACCTTGATAGTGCTTCCAAGGCATCGGCGGCAGGATGTTGCGTTTGCTCCCGTCGCCCAGATGTTTGCCGGTACGCATCGCAAAGAGGAACTTGGCTTCCGTCCAACCGCCCAGACCGTTTTGATGCGGCGTCAGGTTCGTCGAAAACGACGACCCCCAAGGACCCGAAAACGCCGTATAGGTGGGGTTGATCGAAATGAAGACACCTTTTTGAATCAAGTCCATCGAGAAGGTCGGGGCGACGGTCCCGGCGGGGTGTCCGGCGAGCGTCATCGTTGGATCGTATTCAGCGCCGCGACGAGGGGTGTGACACTGGGCGCATCCCGCGACGTTTTCCACCAAGTACTTGCCGCGCGCCACCTTCTCCGAATTGCCCTGCGCGTTCGATGCCGACCACCCAATCAACGTCGCGCCGAGAGCGATCAACCCGAACAGCGTCCATTTCAACCAGTTTCGCATTGCTTCCCTTAGCGGCATCCCGCGTCTCGGTGCGTTTAAAGCGCCTTGTAGTTCAGCCCGATGGTGAACTCTTGAGTCCATTTTTCGCCCGTCGGTTTGATGAGCCTCAGACCGGCGAGGAACTGCAGTTCGTTTTCGATATAGAACAGAAACGTCGGCAGAACGGAATGCGAGGTTTTCACATCGGAGAGGTCGTTCGCCTTCGAGACGGTCACGAGGTAGTCGATGCGGAAATCGACGCGGTTCGTGAATTCGTAGAGGAACCCCGCCGAAGACGCGAGTCGATAAGCCTTGCCAAACTGTTCGTCCATCGGGCTGCTGACGTTTGCCTGCGCGTCGAACTGCGTCACCCATGTGATGGGGCGGGCGTACCTCAACGTGAAGTCCGCGCCGGGTGCGGGGCGCGCGGCGTTTTCATCGGCGAGGGTGATGTCGTATCGCACGCCGACGGTGGCGTCCCAACCGATGAAACGGTCGCCAATATTCTCCTGGAAAAGCACTTCGTCGATGCGTAGCACCCCGACCGCGCCAAGCGACTCGCCGTCGAGTTTGCCGGACGAGCGGATCGTCTCCTCCATGTCGTCGTACCACGCTTTCTTGTAGGCGAAGTCGCCGTGCGTGTCGCGGTATTCCTCTTCGCGGTCGATGATGTGGGCGAGGTCGAGCATCGTCTGTTTCGGCATCCGCTCGGAGGTGACGCCCTCGTTGACCAAGAATGTGTCGATGCGGACGGCGCGGCGGAGAGCGGTCGCGTTGATGAAGCGTCCCCATCCGATGCCGACGGTTGTGTTGACGGCGGGTCGGTCGTCGTTGCGCGCGTAGGACTCTCCGACA
>JAQBWJ010000455.1 GCA_027625215.1 Candidatus Poribacteria bacterium | reverse complement strand
GTTGGTGGCCATCGTCGGGATGCCCGTCACGTTCGCGCTGTCGCTGACTTTTATGTACATCACGGGGCGGTCGCTGAACAGCAATTCGCTGTTCGGGTTGGTGCTGGTGCTGGGGATGGTCGTTGACCACGCCATTGTGATGGTCGAAAACGTCTATCGCCACATTCAGATGGGCAAAAAACCGTCAACAGCGGTGGTCGATGGGATTCAAGAGGTGTTCGGTCCCGTGCTCGTGGCGACGCTGACAACCATCGCCGCCTTCCTGCCGCTGATGCTGATGCCCGGTATCGTCGGCTCGTTCTTGAAGGTGATCCCGCTGGTGGTGACGTTGGCGTTGGTCGCGTCAGTCTTCGAGGCGTTTGTGATCTTGCCGTCGCACGCGGCGGAATGGCTCGGTCACGGCGAGACGGTGCATAAAACGTCCCGGTGGATGCGCGCGCTGCGGGAACGGTACGTGGACGCGCTCGCGTGGGTTATCCGTCGGCGGTACGCGGTGATCGTTGGCTTCGTCGCGCTGCTGATTTCCAGCGGGTTTCTGATTCCGCTCATCGGGTTGAACATGTGGAGCAGCGAGGCGTTGCCGACCTTCCGCGTGTACGTGTGGATGCCGCCCGGCACCGACCTCGCCGAGACGGACCGCGTGATGCGTCAGTTGGAAAAACTGGCGATGACGCTTCCCAAAGACGAATTCAACGCGGCGGTCACGATGACGGGCTACCTCGAAGAAGAGGGCAACTCCGAGCGCAAGACGAACGTCGGACAGATCATTGTTGACCTCGCCCAAAACAAAGACCGCGACCGCACCGTCGATGAGATCATCAACGACCTGCGACTCCGCGCCGCCGCCGTGACGGGCTACGACCGCCTCGTCTTCCGCAAGATGGAAGACGGGCCTCCGACGGGCAAGGCGGTTGAGGTGAAAGTGAAGGGCAAGCGGTTCGACGAGTTGACGACGATTGCCGACGAGATGAAAGCCGACCTCGCCGCGACGCCGGGCGTCTACGATATTACGGACGACTTCAATCTCGGCAAAGAGGAAATCCGCATCATTCCCGACGGCGACCGCGCCCGATTGCACGGGTTGGAGGTCGCGCAGGTCGCGGGTTTGGTGCGAACCGCCGTCAACGGCGAGGTGGCGACGACGTACCGCGACGGCGACGAAGATATCGACGTGATCGTCAAGTTCGCCGACGCGAAGTCGTACACGGCGGAGCGGATCGAGTCGATGAAGGTACTGACGCCGAGCGGCGCGTTGATCCCGCTGAAGGAAGTCGCGCACATGCAGATCACGCGCGGCTATTCCGACATCCCGCGCTTCGAGGGCGAACGGGCGATCACCGTGTCCGCAAACGTGGACGAGTCGGTGAACTCCGCCGTCGCGGTGAACCAGCGCGTCCAGGAGCGATTCAAGGAAATCTCCCAACGCTACCCCGGGTACAGTCTCGACTTCCGCGGGCAGTTCCAGGAGTTCAACGACGCCTTTTCGAGCCTCGCCAAACTGTTCGTCTTGGGTAACTTCCTGATCTTTATCCTGCTTGTCGCGCAGTTCAAGTCGATCACCCAGCCGTTCATCATCATGTTCACGGTGCCGTTCGCGTTCTTCGGGGCGATGATCGGGCTGCTGGTGGTGCGCGCACCGTTCAGCGTGAACACGCTGTACGGGATCGTCGCGTTGGCGGGGATTGTCGTGAACGACTCGATTGTGTTGGTGGACTTCATTAACCAACGTCGGAAGGCGGGTGCGTCGAAGTGGCGCGCGATCATGCAGGGCGGCAGGCTGCGGATGCGTCCGATCATGCTGACGACGCTGACGACGATTGCGGGACTCGCGCCGATGGCGTTGGGTCTTGGCGGTCGTTCCGAAACGTGGATGCCGCTGGCGACGACCATCGTGTGGGGGTTGGCGACCGCGACGTTCCTGACGCTGTTCATCATCCCGTCGCTCTACGCGATTGTGGACGACATGGCGTTCTTCCGTCGTCGCCGCGAGCGCGTTGAAGCCCGCGACCGCGACACGGCGAAGCAACCCGTCCCGGCGCGCGGTCTTGCTCCCGAACCCGCAGATTGACGTTGCGTTGTGAGGGAAAGGGGAATTTCCATTCTCCTTCCCCCGCGCGCGTATCCGATTTTGAGTACTGTGCGAATTCGTCGGATCGCACTCCAAGCGTTGTTGATTCAACAATGGGCAGGGATGACCATCTTGCGATTCGTCCTCACGACATCGCGCCTCCTATCGAATCGAAATAAGTGCCGAAATCACCCGAACCACTGCCGCCATGCTGATGTAGATGGTTTAACTCCCCGAGTGCATCTGCGCTCTTTACCGCTGAACCCTACCTGTGCGATACTATGCGAACAAATCGGGTTTAAGTTGAACAGGATGCGGTTTGCGGGGCGATTTTCGATGAACGCGACCGCATCGGGGAAAGGAACGTGTCAATGCCTACCGTAGCGGGTGGTTTGGAAGGCGTCGTCTTCACGGAGACGGGCGTCTGTTTTATCGACGGCACGGTGGGGCATCTGCTCTATCGCGGTTACGATATTCAAGATGTCGCGGAACACCTATCGTTTGAGGAAGTCGCTTATCTTCTGTGGTTGGGCAAACTGCCGAACCGCCAAGAGTTGGAAACGCTCCATGGTCAGTTTGCCGCCGAACGGGACATCCCTTCAATTGCCTATGACGTGATCGACGCGCTCCCGCCGAACACCGTCCCGATGGACGGGCTGCGGACGGTCGTCTCATTTTTGTCGGGGACGGACCCGGAACTGGACGACAACTCCGCCGACGCGAACTATCGCAAAGCGGTGCGGCTCACGGCGAAAGCGCCGACGATCATGGCGGCGGTCCACCGACGCCATTTCGGGCTTGATCCGGTCATACCGCAGCCGACGGGCAGCCTCGCATACAACTTCCTTTACATGCTGTCGGGTCAAGAGCCGGACGAGTTTGTCGCGCAAACGCTCGACGTGGCACTGACACTGCACGCGGAACATGGCATGAACGCCTCGACGTTCGCCGGGCGCGTGACGGTCGCCACGCTCGCCGACATGTACGCGGGGGTAACGTCCGCCATCGGCGCGTTGAAGGGACCCCTTCACGGCGGCGCGAACGCGGTCGTTCTCAAGATGCTCCAAGAGATCGGCGACCCAGACCACGCGCGCGACTACGTGAACAACGTCATCTCCGGCGATTACGTCGTGCCGGGCATGGCGCCGAGACGGGTTCCAGGTTTCGGACACCGCGTCTATAAGGCGTTCGACCCGCGCGCCATCGTGCTGCGCGGCATGTCGAAGAAATTGGGCGAACGCGCGGGCGATTCGCGGTGGGTGGATATCAGCAACGCGGTCGTTGAAGCGTGCGCCGCCGCCGGGTTGAACGAGAAGGGCATCTACCCGAACGTCGATTTCTTCTCCGCGTCGAGTTACTACACGATGGGTATCCCTGAGTCGCTGTTCACGCCCGTCTTCGCCATCGCGCGGATGACCGGGTGGACGGCGCACATCATCGAACAGCAGTCCGACAACCGATTGATTCGCCCGCGCGCGGATTATATTGGCGAGAAGGGGCTGAAGGTCGTCCCCATCGACCAACGCTGACGCGAGCGATCCA
>JAQBWJ010000454.1 GCA_027625215.1 Candidatus Poribacteria bacterium | reverse complement strand
GCTTTTGAGGGCGGACGCCGCCATCGCCATCGCCAAGTACGTCTTGCCGGTACCTGCCGGTCCGATCCCAAATACGAGGTCGTGTAACCGAATCGCCTCGATGTACTCGGACTGCCGCTTCGTGCGTGGACGAATCGGACCGTTCTTGCCGTGAACGGAGAGGACGTTCAACCCCTCCCCCGTCTTCACGATCTTCCGCCGCGATTCATCGTCGGGCTCGTACGCCTCGACGCCGCCGAACTCGTCGGACTCGCCCTGCCGTCGAGCGAATCGACGGGAGCCGCGCGGATCGCGGACATCGCGCACCGCCGCTTTCACATCGGTAATCTGCAACCGTCGTCCCGACCGGATGACACTGAGCAACTGATTCACCGCGTCGCCGACCGCCTGTACCGAGTTCGGTTCGCCGACGATCTCGATGTAATCGCTTCGCAGCAAGACCCGCGCTTGAAACCGCGTTTCAATGAGCCGCAGGAAACTGTCCTGCTGCCCGAACAGTTGTTGCGCTTCGCTGATATCTTGTAGACCGACCTTCAAAGACTCGTGTTGAGCCAACGAATACCTTTCCGCGAATGGTTCGCTGATAGGTCGAAACCGGATCGACGATTGGGTTGATTGTATCGGACGGGTCGCACAAAAGCAAGAAACGCCTATCCGCGCCGTTTTAAGGCGTTTCGTTCGTCGTCAACAGTACAGAACGAACGGATGCACGTTGGGGGTTCGATGAACTGTTACTGCGGAGGAAGGTGGCGCTTCGAATCGAGTTGGCGCTGGTAGTCTTGTTCGAGCAGCGTGTCCGCCAACATCTCGCGGATATCCGCCATCTCTTGGCGCAATTCCGAGAGTTCGCCTTCGTTTTGACGTTCGACTTTGGCGATCCGCTTCGTCTTTTCCAGATCAATCGCGCGGACGATCACTTCTTTGATCGCAACGATGGTGACGACGGCGACTATGAACTCCCAGAAACCCATCGCATCAACTTTCTTGGAACGCACATCGAAATGTGTTCAATGAGGAAGTGCTCAATCATCTGATTGATATTATATCGAATAATCTCAAGAAGCGCGAACGATTTACTCGATTTTGATCATCTACACATTGACAACCCGCATATGCGCCATGCGCGGGTCGAAATCTTCAGGGAATTGAGTCGTTTCGTCGTAGACGGCTTCGTCGAGCCGCGCCCCGTAGAAGATCGCATTCTCGAAGTTCGCGCCGCGCGTGTCCGCCCCTCTGAGATCGGCGTCTCGGAAGATGACGCGGAGCGCGTTCGCGTCGCGCAAATCGGCGTTTCGGAACGACGCGCCTCTCGCATTCGCCATCGGGAGAAACGCCTGCCTCAGGTTCGCGCCTCTGAAATTCGCCTCTTTCAACCGACAGCCCGTCAAGTCGGCTTGTTGAAGGTTCGCGTTCTCGAAGTTCGCCGCCTCGAAGATCGCGCCCTGACATTTCGCCCCTTGCAAATCGGCGTCGGTGAAGTTGGCGGCGTAGGCGTTCGCCTCGCGCAACGACGCGAACTGAAGCCTCGCGTTCACGAACGACGCGGACTCTAAATCGGCTTCCCGCAGAAACGCCCATTCCAACGTCGCTTCGGTCAAGTCCGCCGCGTGAAGGAACGCCCCGTCGAGCATCGCGTCTTTCATCGCCGCGCCACGCAGGTCGGCGGCTTTCAGGTACGCGCCGGGTTCGATGAGGTGTCCCTTGACGTTCACGTCTCCGCTTGCCCCTTGCGCGAGTGAATCAGGTGGTACGAGGCGATCCCCAACGACTGCGAGACGTTCAAAGACGCGCCTTTGCCGTACATCGGCACGTACAGCGCGTGGTCGATCAAACCGAGTACCCGCTTCGGAATGCCGTGTTCTTCGTGTCCGACGACGATGGCGACGCGCGGCGGGTACTCGATCTCGTCGTACGCGACGGCGTCACCCGTGATTTCAAGCGCGAACGTCGTATATCCTTCCCGTTTCAGGAACTCAACCGCGTTCTCGCCGTTGTTGAAGTACCGCCATTGGACGCTCTTGTCCTTGTACCGCGCCACTTTTGAGAGCAGGCTGTGGGGCGGCTGGATCGTAATCCCCGACAAGTAGATTTTCCGAACGCCGCACGCATCCGCCAAACGAAACGCCGTTCCGACATTGATCGGGTCTTGCACGCTGTGGAGCAGGAATGTCAGATCGACGTTCGGCTTGTCGATGGCGCGCCAGAACCGTTTCAGTTCCGTGCCGCGCAGTTGATCGCGCTCCGTCAATGACTCGCTCGCTGGTTCATGCGTTGTCTTCATTCCGCAAGCGCGTCGATGAGTCGGCGGTGTCGCGCGTAGAGCGGCTCGTAGTCGTCTTGACGACGCGGCTCGAACGGAATCGTCGGCATGTCGATTCGCTCCCACGCGGACTCGACCGAATCCGCGATCTCCGCGCCGACCATTGCCAACACCGCCGTCCCGACGGTCGTCACTTCGGGGATACCCGCCAACTCGACCGTCTTGCCCGTCACGTCCGCGAGAATCTGCCCGAAGACGCGGTTCTTGGCGAACCCACCGCCGACGAGAATCGAGTCCGCCTCGCCGCGCAAGCAGCCGAGAGAGTCGCGCGTCTGGTAGGCAAGCCCCTCCATCACTGCGCGGACGGCGTTTTCACCGTCCAAACCGTCTTCCCAACCGATCACCGCGCTCGGCGATTTCGGGTTCGGTCCCGTTCCCGCGACAAATGTCGGGTTGATGTAGACTCCGCCGCTGCCGACGGGCACGTTCCCCGCGCGGTCGGTCGCGGCTGCGGCAGAGACTCCGGGCAGATAGGCGTTTCGCACCGTATCGAACGCCAACCCGCCGATCATGTGTCCCTGCGTGTTGAACCCGCCGATTACGCCATCCGACTGAGCGTTCAACTGCCAGAGCATGTTTCGCGCGCGGTCGTTCAAGTCGATGCCGAGCGTGTCCCGCGTGGCGACGAGGATGCTCCACGTTCCCGTTGAATAGAGAACGCTGTGGCGCAAATCCCGACACGCGCCGCTCCCGGCGAGCACCGTGTCATGTCCGCCCGCGCAGACAGGCACGCCAACGGGAATGCCCGACGCAGCGGACGCCTCCCGCGTCACTGCCCCGACCACATCGGCGGGAGAACCGACGGGCGACGGGAACTTATTCGGCGCGCCGATCTGGTCGAACAACCTTGCCGACCAGTCGCCGGACGCGAGATCGAACAGCATCGTTGTCGTTGCCATCGACCGCTCGGAGACGTTTTCTCCCGTCAGGCGTCGGACGAACAACTGCGGCATCAGCAGGAACGCGGATGCCTTGTCCAACACATCGGGACGATGTTCGACCATCCATCTCAGGCTGAACGCCGTGTTGAAGTAGAACGGCGGCGCGCCCGTCGTCAGATAGGCGTCGTCCAGATCAAGGTGTTGTTCTGCCCACGCGAGTTGCTTGCGGGTGCGCGCGCATTTCCACGAGATGACGGGGTAAAGCAGTTCGCCGTTGTTGTCTACCGCGCCCCAGCAAACGCCGAACGTCGTCAGGTTCACCACGCGCGGCGTGACCGGATGCGACGTAAGGAGTCCGCGCGTCAGTTCACAAAAATTGGACCAGATCGTCTCGAGGGGCCATATCAAC
>JAQBWJ010000453.1 GCA_027625215.1 Candidatus Poribacteria bacterium | reverse complement strand
AGGAAGTACGGCAGAATTAGGCTCATTCTTTACCCTGACAGACCACTAGATCGTGTCTCGAACAAATCTCGGAATGGATGGGGGGTTCGATCACGTCGAGCCCTTTGTGTTTGACGACGGAACGGGGGGCTCGTATCTTCATTGCTCGCTGCGATTCGCCTACAGTGGAACGGGTTTTGCACCGCTTTTCAGCGCCGATTCCAGTTTCAAAAGACCCGAAGCGCCGTGGGGAATGTCCAAGATGAACCAGTCTCAGTTCAATCACTCGACCGCGCCCATTTTCGACCGATACGACTACGACCATCCCGCCTACGACGAAATGTTCGGCGCACCGGGCGCGGCTCGACCCCACTACGACGACCTCTATCGACGCCTCCTTGACCTCCCTCCTGAAGAACTGAACGAACGCCAACGCGCCGCCGACGCGACGTTCCTGAATCAAGGGATCACCTTCACCGTCTATGGACAGGATGAAGGCACAGAGCGCATTTTCCCCTTCGACCTGATTCCGCGCGTCATCGCCAGCAAAGAATGGGATGTCATCGAGGCGGGGCTTGTACAGCGCATTATCGCGCTGAACCTGTTCCTGAAAGACCTCTACGGCGACGCGAAAATACTCGGCGACAAACGCATTCCCCGCGATCTCATCTATTCCTGCAAGCACTACCGCTGCGAGATGCAAGGCGTCAAAGTCGCGCAGGACAGTTACGTCACCGTCGCGGGCATCGACTTGATCCGCCAAGAGAACGGGCGATACGCCGTCCTTGAAGACAACCTGCGCGTGCCGAGCGGGGTTTCCTACATGCTTGCGGCGCGACAGGTGACAAAGCACGTCTTCCCCCTGCTCTTCGGCGCGGCGGGCGTACGTCCGATCAACCATTACGGCTCCGCGCTGCTCGAAACGCTGCAAGACCTCATCCCTCAGCACCGCCCCGACGCGACCATCGTCCTGCTGACGCCCGGCGTTCACAACTCCGCCTATTTCGAGCACACGTTCCTTGCCCGATTAATGGGCATCGAACTGGTCGAGGGACCGGATTTGATCGTACACGACAATATCGTCTACATGCGGACGACGGCGGGACTCAAACGGGTGGATGTGATCTATCGCCGCATCGACGACGACTTCCTCGATCCACTCACCTTCCGCCCCGACACGATGCTCGGCGTGCCGGGACTGTTCAACGCCTATCGCGCCGGAAACGTCTCGCTGGCGAACGCCGTCGGCACGGGCGTCGCCGACGACAAAGCGGTCTACGCCTTCGTCCCTGAAATGATCCGCTACTACCTGAGCGAAGAGCCGATCCTCGACAATATCGAGACGTTCCTGCTCTATCGCTCAGATGAACGCGAACACGTCTGCCAAAACCTTGACAAATACGTAGTGAAGTCGGTCGGCGAGGCGGGCGGTTACGGCATGTTGATCGGTCCGTACGCCTCGCGGAAGGAACGCGAGGCGTTTCGCGGTCTGATTCAGGCGAATCCGCGCAACTTCATCGCCCAACCGACGATCTCGCTCTCTCGCGCGCCGTGCTACATCGACAGACACGTTGAGCCGCGCCACATCGACCTGCGCCCTTACGTGTTGCACGGTCGTCAAGTGAACATCTGTCCCGGCGGACTGACGCGCGTTGCGTTGCGGAAGGGGTCGCTCGTGGTGAACTCGTCTCAGGGCGGCGGTAGCAAAGACACATGGGTCTTGTACGATTGACGAGGGGAGAGGTGAACGAATGCTATCTCGCGTAGCAGACAGCCTCTATTGGATGACTCGCTATCTCGAACGCGCCGAACACACCGCGCGTCTGTACGACGTGAACGCCGACGCGATCCTCGAACACGGCGAGGCGACCGCCTCCGAACGGTGGGCGCGCATGTTGGAAAGTCTGCGGATGACCGTCCCTGAAGGCGAACTGAACGACGATAACGTGATGAACCACATCGCGTTCGACTCCGGCAACGGCAACTCGATCATCACCTGCCTGACGAGCGCACGCGAGAACTCCCGTTACATCCGCGAACTCATCAGTTCCGAGATGTGGGAACAGTTGAACCGCCTCTACTGGCACATCCGCGACTGCGCGAACCGCTCCATCGACAGCGGCGAACGCCACGAGTTTTTGCAGTCGATCAAGCAGGGGTCACACCTGTTTCAGGGCATCACGGACTCCACGATGTCGCACGGAGAAGGTTGGGAGTTCGCGCAGGTCGGGCGTTATCTCGAACGGATCGGCGCAACGGCGCACCTGCTCGACCTCCAATATCGGGATGTTCCCGCGAACGACGACGACCTGCTTTCGGTCGGCGAGTACCTCGAATGGGTGACGGTCTTGAAGTCGTGCACCGCGTTCGAGTCATACAGCAAAGTCTACACGGCGGACTTCAGCCGTCGCTGCATCGCGGAGTTCCTCCTGTTGAACGAGCACTTCCCGCGCTCGGTCCGGCACTGTGTCGATCAGATGGATGCGGGGCTCAACCGCATCGCCGAACATACAGGCACGGAACGCGCGCGTCGGTTGGGACGCCTTGGCGGGCGGCTCCGCGCGATGCTCGACTTCGCCCAGATCGACGAAGTGGTACAGATCGGGCTGTGCGAGTTTCTGCGTGAAATCCAGAAACAGTGCGCCGCGATTCACGATGAGCTCTATAATGCCTATATCGCCTATCCCATCGATCAGGAACTAGCCTCGTAAGCCAATCGGCGGAAATTGGGGTCGCGCGCCTTGAAGCAGATGTTTTCGGACAGTGGATCAAGCGACCGCATACCGCACGACGACGGTTCGCGGTACTACTCGATCCACCACACGACGCACTTTCAGTACAACGCCGCGATCTGCGAGTCGATCATGGAGGTGCGGAAGCAGCCCCGCAACGACTCGTGGCAAACGTGCCTCGCGTTCGAGTTCAAAACGGAGCCGTACGCCCACCCGTCGTCCTATGACGACGCGCTCGACAACGCCGTGCATCTGTTCAACATCCCCGCGTACCACACCTCGCTCTCGGTGAAGACATACGCGCAGGTGCGGGTCGATGAGCCGCCGGACTTGCCGGACGCGCTGCTTCCCTCGGCGTGGGATGAGATCGACGAGATCGTGGACGGCGATCATCGACTGTGGGAGTTTACGCAGCCGTCCCGTTTCCCGAAACCGACGACGCTCCTGCGCCAATTGGCGGATGAGCTCAACGTCGCGTCGCGGCGGGACGATCCGCTCACGCTGCTGCGGCACATGAACACGGCGTTGTACGAAGCGTTCGACTACGTTCCGAACAGCACGCAGGTCGATTCGCCCATTGACGACGCGATCCGCGAACGGCGCGGCGTCTGCCAGGATTTTACGCATGTGATGTTGGCGCTTGTCCGAAATCTGGGCGTTCCGGCGCGATATGTCAGCGGCTACCTGCACCACTATCGAGGTGTTGAAGACCGCTCTTCCGACGGGGCGACGCACGCATGGTTGCAGGTCTATCTGCCGGAACTTGGTTGGGTGGGGTTTGATCCGACGAACAACCGGATCGTGGGTCAGCGACACATTCGGGTCGCCGTCGGGCGCGACTACGCCGATGTGCCGCCGACGCGCGGCGTCTTCAAAGGCAACGCCTTCAGCGTGTTGACCGTCTCCGTCCA
>JAQBWJ010000452.1 GCA_027625215.1 Candidatus Poribacteria bacterium | reverse complement strand
CGGGTCCGATCCAACTGATCCTGACGCGCGAGTACCGCTACCGCGAACAACCTGAAGGCGGGTTCAAACCGATCAAGAAGACAACGGCGCAGGTGGGGGTCAGTTTCGATTTTTGATTCGCTGCCGTTGAGTCCTAAAAGATGACATATCTTGAAAGTGGGGGGTTTGGGTTGCCGAACCCTCCACTTCGTTTTCGTCGGGAAGCGGGGACATGCGCTTGTTCGTTTTCGGGTAATGGCGGCGCGCGAACTCAGTCAGGGCGGGGGTCTGTCGAATTGAGCGCGACTTTGGCTTGTCTGATTCGGTTCGCGGCGTTACCATCCAAACCTAATATACACCTACCTGACCCGACGCGAAGGAGTCCGCGCGATGTCTTCTGACAAAGTTCTCAAAACGGCTCTCACGTTCGATGATGTACTCCTCGTTCCCCAACGCTCGCACGTACACCCCGCCGCCGTCGACACGCGCACACGCCTGACACGCGACATCACCCTGAATATCCCGATCATTAGCGCCGCGATGGACACTGTCACCGACGCGAACCTCGCCATCGCCATCGCGCGGGAGGGCGGATTCGGGATCATCCACCGCAACTGTCCCATCGACAAGCAGATCGAGATGGTCGATCAGGTAAAGCGGTCGGAGAGCGGGATGATCGTGGATCCGATCACAATGCGCCCCAACCAGTCGATCCGCGAAGCGCTGGCGATGATGCGCCACTATCGGATCGGCGGCTTCCCCATCACAACCGAAGACGGTCGGCTCGTCGGCATTTTGACCAACCGCGACCTGAGATTCGTCACAGACGAAGACCGCTCTGTCAGCGAGGTGATGACGCAAGACCCCCTCTTCACCGCGCGCGAGGGGATCAACATTGACGAAGCGAAGCGGCTGCTGCACGAGCACCGCATCGAAAAACTGCCAATACTGGACGACGACGGGCATCTGCGCGGACTCATCACGATTAAAGACATCGACAAGATCATCAAGTACCCGAACGCCTGCAAAGACGCGCAGGGACGGCTGCGAGTGGGCGCGGCGGTGTCCGCTCCGGCGACGATGAACGACGTGGACGCGCTCGTTGAGAAGAACGTCGATCTGATCGCGGTCGATACGGCGCATGGGCACTCGGTCGCCGTTCTCGAAGCGGTTGAGAAGATTCGCGCGCGCCACGAAGATATCCCGATTATGGCGGGCAACGTCGCCACGGCGAGCGCGGTGCGCGACCTGATCGCCGCCGGAGCGAATGTCGTGAAAGTGGGCATCGGGCCCGGCTCCATCTGCACGACGCGAGTGGTCGCGGGGGTCGGCGTGCCGCAGATTTCGGCGATCATGGACTGCGCGGAGGAAGCGGGCAAGCGCGACATCCCCATCGTCGCGGACGGCGGGATTCGCTACTCCGGCGACATTGCGAAGGCGATTGGCGCGGGCGCGAACTCGGTGATGATCGGATCGCTGTTCGCGGGGACGGACGAGAGTCCCGGCGAGACGGTGATCTATCAGGGTCGCAGTTTCAAGGTGTATCGGGCGATGGGCTCGCTCAGCGCGATGCGCGAACGCGGAGGGCGCGAGCGGTATTTCCAGGGCGACGTGGAACTGAGGAAACTCGTGCCGGAAGGGATCGAGGGGCGCGTGCCGTCGAAGGGCAAACTGACCGACCTGACGTTCCAACTGATCGGCGGGCTGCGCTCGGCGATGGGCTATTGCGGAGCGGGGACGATTGACGATCTCCGCGAACACGCGCAGTTCGTGCAGATCACGTCGGCGGGCGTGCGAGAGAGCCATCCGCACGATGTCGTCATCACGGAGGAAGCGCCGAACTACTCCGTCTTGTCATAAGGTCGCGGGACGTGGGCGGTAGGACGACGTTGACGTTTTAAGGAGAGGGCGACCAGTCGGTCGCCCCTACGGTTGTACTTGGTTAGCGGGACTTGATCGCGCCCCATGTCGTTGCGGACTTGCCGCCCGGCTCGACCGCGAGGATTTCGTTCATCGTCGTGTCCATGTGGAACTGAATGCCCTTTTTGTCGAGCGGGACATCGAAGATGCGGATCTCATCGTGGATGCCGTCGTACGGACGCGCGAAATCCGCGCCGCTGCCGATGACGAGGTCGAAGCCTGTCGTGTCGAGCGGCGGACCCGGCTGACCGATTCGCCCAACCTCTTCGGCGTCGATGTAGGCGATGATGTCCGTGCCGTCAAAGGTGATGGCGACATGCGTCCATTCTTCCATTACCGGAGCGGAGGGAATCGTGTTGCACGCGCCGCCGATGCAGAAGCGCAATCCGTACGCGCCCGCGCGGTCGAAGAGAAAGTCCATGCCGACGGTGCCGCCGTTGTCGGGGGCTTTGATCATGATGCGGGGCCATGAGGCGTGTCCCGCGCCTGTGCGGATGAACGACCACGCCATCAGCGTTCCGCCGTCGGCAAGCAGCAACAGCGGGTCGTCCTTGACCACCGCGTAGGCGATCGTGCCGTTGAAGTTGAGCCCTTTGCCGTACTTCCCGTCCACCCATGCAACATCTTTGAGCGTCGCGTCGAGTCCGTTGCCTGTCACGTCTTCGGATTTGTCACCCTTGCCCTCCTCGAACGAGAGCGCCATGATCGGCAGCGTGTCGATTTGCGCGTGCGTGATCGACACGGGAATCGCCGCCGCTACGACGAGCGCCACGAACCATCGTGTTATCTTCATTAGGTTTTTCCCTCGTTTCTGAATGAACTCTTTGCTCTCATCGCGCGCAGCATTCTCTAACCAAAGCGCATCGCGGCGGAGATAAAGTCGCCGCTTGCGCTACGGATCGAAAATAATACGCGCAGGTGCTAACGACAAGAATATCATAAGGCTGTGTATCCCGCAAATCGCGCGACTCGAATCTAAGTTAATTTAGTTCTCGCTAAGTTGCAGCTCGAAGGGAACAAATAACGCCCGCCTACATTGCGGGAGCGTTTTTTGCCGACCACATCCACAGTCTTTGCCAGCAAGGGTCGAGGTGAACGGAACCGCCCTGTACCGCGCGTTGACTCTCGGCGGTTTTCTGTGCTACATTCGTTTTCGCGCGTCCGGCTAACGTACGACGCCGACGGGTTTTTGACGGGAACGCGGGCATACGCGACGGAGACGCACCGATTGGCTTCAATCCGTCGTCGCGACACGGGACGCATCCCAACATCTCATTGCCAAATAATGGGGGATGCCGCGACGACGCCCACAGGAGTGAGACATGGTTCACGGTCGGCGAGTGTTGATTACGGGCGGCGGCGGGTTCATCGGAACCGCCCTCGCGGAGGCGTTGGCTCCCCATCACGAAGTCCTTCTACATGACATCGAATTCGGCAACAACGTCTCGCTCTACTCCTCCGTGGACAACCATCGGAACGTGCGACGGATACAAGGCAACATCCTCGACACGGACACGCTGACCGACCTGTGCCGCGAGGTCGATACGGTCGTGCACCTCGCCGCCGTCGTGGGCGTGCAACAGGTGTTGATGAACACCATCGAGACGTTGCAGGTGAACCTTCAGGGCACGCAGTCGATTCTGCAAGCGTTGCCGTCGAAGGGCATCGAACGGTTCGTCTATCTTTCCACAAGCGAAGTGTACGGCTCTCATGCCTACGACGCGGACGAGTCC
>JAQBWJ010000451.1 GCA_027625215.1 Candidatus Poribacteria bacterium | reverse complement strand
CGCGTCCGTCACGGTGACGGACGAAGCGGCGTCCGTCACGTTTTCGTCGCCCGCGACGACGACGAACGTTCCGAGCCACGTCTGATACCCGTCCGCCGCAGGCGCGCCAACCGACATCATCGGAACAGCGCTCGCCCGCGCGACGCCCGCAATCGAGAAGGTCGCCGTCGCCACGCCCCGCGCGACGATCCGCGTCTCAATCGGTCCTTCGATGGTGCGCGGGTCGGGCGGATAGGTCGCCGCCGACCGGATCGCCAAGCCCGACGGCTTCTTCACCGTCACGCTGAACGTCTGTGTCGAGGTGTTCACACTGCCGCCGCCCAACGCGCCGCTGTCGCGCACCGTCACGGTGACGACCGACGAGCCTTCCGCGTTTTCGGTGGGAAGCACGCTCATCGTCCAAACGCCGCCCGCGTTCGTGATGGTCGGGTTCGGCAGAATGGAAGGCGAGCCGCTCGATGCGGTGATCGCGACCGTTTGAGACGCTTCATCCGCGCCGCCGCCCGGCGTCGCGCCGGAGAGCGTCGCGTTATGCGCCGCGCCGTCCGAATAGACGGTCAGATCGCTGATGGCGTTCAGCGTCGGCGCGTCGTTCACCGACAGCACGTCGATGGTGATCTCCGCCTCCGAGAACGACGCGCCGTCGCTCAGTCGGAACCGGAACGAATCGCGCCCGCTGACGTTCGGGTTCGGCGTAAACGTCCACGACGAACCGGAACCCGTCAACTTGCCGAGCCCCGGCTGGCTGATGATCGTGAAGGCGAAAGAGTTCGAGCTCGAGTCGCTGTCGTTGCCTTCAAGCGCGATGCCGACGGGCGTGTCTTCCGGCGTCGTGACGTTTCGCCGCGCGGCGAGCGGCGCGTCGTCCACGTCCGTCACCGTGATCGAGACGGTCGCCGTCAGGCTGTCTACCGTGCCGTCGTTCACCTTGAAGGTGAAGGAGTCCGCGCCGTTGTAGTTCAGATTCGGCGTGTAGGTGAGGTCGGGAGCCGTCCCGCTCAGCGTCCCCTTCGCCGGGTTCGCCACAACCGTATAGGTCAGCGTCGAGGCTTCGATGTCCGTCCCCGCAAGGGTGATCGCCTTCGCTACGTCTTCCGGCGTCGTGACCGACTGCGCCGTCGCCACCGGGATGTCGTTCACCGCGTTCACCGCGATGGAGGCGACGGCTCCGCTCAACATGCCAAGAGGCGAGGAGAATGTCGGTCCTGTTCCGACGGTCGCGGACGAAATCTCGGTACGGTTGCCTGTTGAGGGATCGACACGCAGAATTCGGTTTCCAGCGAAATCCATAATATAGAGATTTCCGCTCGTGTCTGACCCGATCGTCCACCAAAAGGTGGATGACAACGTTGGACCAGTGCCGACACTGGTACCTGTGAGAACGGTGCGTGCGCCCGTTACCGCATCCACCTTCAATACATAATTGTCCGTATGCTGTGCGATGGCGTAGGAGCCGTCTGCGAGCTTGGCGAGTCCGCCCGACGTTTTTTCGATGGTGGCTCCGGAACCCACCGTTGTATTTGAAATCGCGGTACGTTCGAGCGTTGTCGGATTGATCTTGTAGAGCCCGTCGCCACCCGATGAACTCGAGTTGCCATGTGCGAAGACAATCGTACCATCGTTCTCCACCAAGAGTCCGAATGGCGGAACTATTGTGGAGCCCGAACCTGCCGAAGAACTCGCGATCTCCGTGCGGTTGCCAGTCGTCGGGTCAACGCGAACGATTGCCGTAGTATTGTTGCTCGCCGCTAGAATCGTACCATCTGCTTCGACCGCAAGACCCCAGACATCGTTGAGAGAAGGTCCTGTGCCGACTGTCGTCCCACTCCAACTAGAAATGGTCGTTCTGTTTCCCGTCGTCGGATCAACGGCGAGGATACTCGAACTCTCGCCCGACACATAGAGCGTTCCGTTCGATGCGCGTGCGATGCCAACAGGTGAAGACAGTGTGGGACCTGAACCAACAGTGGAGCTTGAGAGTACAGTTCGGTTTCCGTTCGATAGATCGACGACATATAACGAATTGCCACCATAGTTCGCAACTACAGTCTGCTGTGCGTTCGATATCGTGGTTGTCAATATGAGCAAGGTTGTCGTCACGACAACAGTGAGAAGGTGCTGAAATCCAAAGAGACGCGAGATCATGTTCAAATCCAACCCGCTGAGCAAGCGATGAGGCGGTCGTTTCGTAGGCATAGAGAGTTCGTCGCCCGTCCCGGCAGCAAGAGCCGTGCCGTGGGTCGCGGAAGGGCTGCTTCCGTTGTGGTCGTATAAAGGTCGAGGCGAGGAGGTTCCCGCGCAGAGTTCCCGTTTCGTAGGGTTTTTCCCATCCTCTCCGCACAACCGAATCGCATACAATCGCCAGTACGATACCGCGCCTCTCGCCGCACGTCAACGTGATTTTGCGTCCCGATCTACCTAAAACCCACGTTCGAGTTCCACTTCACCGTCGCGTTTCGCAACACGCCGTCGTCGATGACGACGCAATACGCCACACAACACGCTCATTGTCCCAACGCGCCCGAAACAAGCGGTTAATTTGATGTCGTGGTCAGTTACTCTGGTTGTTGGGGATTCACCCCCTTCCTAACCTTCCCGCTCAGGGGGAAGGGACACGCCTCCTCCCCCTGAGGGGGAGGATTGAGGAGGGGGGTTCTTTACCCAAATCTCCTATGTCACTGACCAGTAGTGCGTCCACCTGATTTTTCGTGATCGAATAGGTGGAAGTGCGGGATGGGCGGTCGCCCCCAAAAACACGGGGACGCGAAAACGGCTCCGCCCTCCCAACCGTGAACCCGACGGTTAATTTTCCCCTCGATTCGGCGCAACCGCCGCGCCTTTTTCACCGTACTTGATTGACGGAGAGTGTGGTCGCGTCTCATTAGGACGATGGTGACAAACCCCCCTCTCTCTACCCAACACGAGGAGCCGCGATGCCGACCGTCAAGTTCACGAAGAACCTGAACGCCGTCTACCCGAACCTTCAGGAGATCAAGGTGGAGGCGCGCACCGTCGCGGAGGTGGTCGCCGCCATCGAACAAGTTTACCCCCGCCTCGCCGCCTATCTGGTGGACGAGCGCGGGTCGTTGCGGAAGCACGTCAACATCTTCGTCGGCGCGGAAACGATCACCGACCGCGTCCGTCTGTCGGATGCGGTGCGCGCCGCCGACGAGGTCTATATCTTCCAAGCCCTGTCCGGCGGTCTCGCCGAACGCACCCACTGAGTTCTGTTGTGTTTAAGGAGAACACGCTCCATGTCCTCGTCCGATACGCTGTTGCTCGCCACGCGTAAGGGGTTGATCGCCCTGAAGAAGAACGGCTCCGGCTGGAACGTCGCCGGAGAGTCGTTCATCGGTCAAACGCTGTCGTACGCCGTCCACGACCGTCGCACGGGCACGCTCTGGGCGGCGCTCGATCACGGTCACTGGGGCGTCAAACTGCAACGCTCCAACGACTTCGGCGAGAACTGGGAAGAGGTCGATGTTCCCAAGTACCCCGAAGGCGCGGTGATCAACAAAGGGCACTTCGACGAAAACTTCGAGTTTCAAGGCGCGCCCGCTCCGGCGACGCTCCTGTACCTCTGGGTGCTGCAACCGGGACACGACAGCACGCCGAATCGCCTCTACGCCGGA
>JAQBWJ010000450.1 GCA_027625215.1 Candidatus Poribacteria bacterium | reverse complement strand
ATGTAGGCGTAACTTCCGTAAATCTCATCGAAGCCATCGCCGTCGAGATCGGCGGCTGTCCAGCGATCCGGGTAGGGCCACGTTCGCCCCTTCGGATCGACCCACTCGCTCCGATGCCAACGAATCTCGCCCGTGCGTCCATGGAGACAGAGCATCTCCGGCTGCGTCGTAGATCGCACAGTGAGAAGAACGTCCGCGCCATCGGGTCGGAAGTAACCGATCCCGAACCGCTCCGACAGTCGGGGTCCGAACTCGGCTAACTCGGATTTCCAATAGACCGATCCGTCGGATCGTAGCGCATACAACGTCGTGTGGGGTTCGTTCGCGGCGTCCACGCACAATACCTCCTTTCGACCGTCGCCGTCCAAATCAACCGCAAGCGGCGAAGCGTGAAACACCTTCCACGTCACCCAAATTGGTTGAGCGTCCCCCTCCACCGTCCAGCGGACGCGAGGCGCGCCTCTGAAGTCAGGCGGCGGGTCGAATGCAACGATCTCGCCGTCGCCATTCTCGACGATGATCGCGTTCCGACCGTCGCCGTCCAAATCGGCAACGATTGGGGTCGCGCGGTAGCCCCCCTCGCGGTAATGGGATCGGAGTTCGCCGCGAGCGTTCTCGAATGAGACCTCGCCGGACTCTGCGTACACGCGGACGAGCGTCCGCCCGTCGGGGCGGCAAGCGAGCGCCGTCGGCGGCGCGTCCGTCGGCGAGGTCATCTTCCAGACGATCCCGTCCCGTCCGACGGCGACGAGCACGTTCCCCATCGTGGCGAAACATTCCAACTCCCCGTCGTCGTTCACGTCGCCAATCACCGGAACGGAATGGTGGACAGGCCCGCGCGAACTCGCGCTATTCGCGCTGAGCGGGAAGAAGTAAGGTCGAAGGCAGAACTCGCCCGGTTGCGGACTCTCCCAAATCGGATCGATTCCGTCGCCCGTGTACCGAGCGATGCGAAGGACGGCAGGTCGTTCGACGGTTCGCTCCGGCGCGTCGGACATCAGCAGCTCCGTCTTGCCATCCCGATCCAAATCGGAGACGCCCCAGAGGTAACGGCTCGGCAGGTCGGTCTTCACCTCGCCCGTCAGTGCGTCGTAGATCACGATGTGCCACACGCCGTCCTCCTTGAAATCGAACAGGTTCACGGCAAGTTCGAGCCGTCCGTCACCGTCGAGATCGCGCACGGCGTTCGGGAGATTGTGCAACTGTAGGCTCATCGGCACGGCGACATCCGCCTCGTCTTCGAGGAACCGATGCGTCCATACGAGTTTCGCGCCGTCGGGACCGTTTCGGATGTACTCAAGATGCGGCACGGCGTCCCCCTGAATGACGAAATCAGGACGACCGTCACCGTCCACGTCGACGACGTCTAACTGGCCATAGTTCCGCCCGACCTTCCAGTACACTGAGTCTTTCTCGACGCCTGTGCGCGCGTCGTAGACGGCGATGTGGTACTGGGTCATCATCACGATCTCATCCCGTCCGTCGAGATCGGTATCCGCGACGGCGACGACAGGCGAGTACATGTCCTTCACCCGCTCCGTCTGCCAGACGACGCGCGGCGCGTCGATCCCATCATCGAAGGCGATCAACCGACCGACGTTCCGTTCTGCGCCGATCTCGAAGGCGTTATCGAATTCGACACGCTGATACCCGTTCACGTCGGGCAGCAGTTTGACAAGTTTCTCGCCGGCGACCGACGTAGGACGCAGCATCCCACCGCGACCATCCACGTCTACTTCGTCTTGCTGGAACCCCCATTGCTCCTGCGAACCTCCATAGAACTCCGCGCCGAACTCCTCGTCGGGCAGGACGGTCGCGTGGTTCGCGCCCGTCGCGGCGGAGACGACCAAATGGTTGCTCCACCGACCCAGATAGTGACGCCACACGACTTTCGGAGTCTCAGCCATCCGACCTTTCAACGAGGTGCGACCCGTCATGCGACGGTCGTGACGATCCATCGTCCATTCCGAAACATCCCGATCCATCGCAAACCCCTTCGGTCGTTCCGGCTCGTCTCCAGCGACGGCGGAGAACGTCGATGCCAGCGCAATTGTCGCGCAGAGTGCCAAGCGGCGCTTCAGGCGTAAGTCTCGTTCCGTACGCTCACACATCAGGTGACGCTTTCGAAGCAGCACGTAAAAAACCAGAAATCCAGTCGTACGACGATTTCTAACCCGCGCAGTATACCACGTCTCGGCTTCTATCTGATGAATCCGGGATCGTACAACGATCAATAATTCCGGGCATCACTCCTACGGCGTAAAGCCCAACGCTGCTGGCTTTTGTGAATCGACCGAGCAGTAAAACACACGCCCTGCCAATCAACCCCAAATTAAAAATTGACAACTTCCACACAACGGTTCATAATCACCAAATAAGGGTGCATATGCACCCTTATCAAGACCAACATACACACGGAAAGGCAGCCCCTCATGCCCCCACGCCTGACTGTCACTCAGTCAGAGATGCGAACCTTCATGGAGTGCCCTCACAAGTGGCGGCTCGCGTACGAAACGCGCCTCTCGCCACACGTCGACGGCTTCGCCCTCACGTTCGGAACGGCGTTTCATCACGGCATCCACACAATGCGCTCAAACGGCGTTCCCGACTACGACGGCATCCAACGCATCATTGACGAACACCCCCGACCCGACCCGTCCAACCGCGCCGCCTACAGCAAATGCCGCGCGATGGTCCGCGCCTACGACTTCCTCCGCGACCGAAACGCGAAGGAACACGCCTCCGAACTCGAATTCGCCTATGCGTTCAACCGCGTGAACCGTCTGCGAGGCAAGATCGACCTCATCGCCGAGAAAGACGACGGATCCCTGTGGATTGTCGATTACAAGACCACCACCGAGCAGTACACCGAGCGCGTCGTGCCCCCTCTGGACATTCAGGCGTGCGCCTACGTGTGGGCGGGCTTCAAGATGCACGAAGCGGGCGCGTTGCCCCGACCGCCGCACGGCATCCGCTACGAAGTCATCCAGAAACCGACGATCCGACCCAAGCAGGTCACGGCGACCGTGTTCAACACGGGTTACGAAATCGTCGGCACGAAGAAAGACGCGAACGACTACCTGAAAACCCATCGCGCCGACGGGCGACCCGTCGAAATCACCACCCAAGAGACGCGCGAGGAAACCGACGAGGAATACGAGGCGCGATGCCTCGACTGGATCCTCGAAGACCTCGACGGCGAGAACCCGCGCTATGTCACCATCGAGCGCGTTTTCGACGCCGCCGACCTCAAAACCGCCGAAATGCAACTCCGCAACCTGTTCGCCGCCATCCGACGCGCCCAACGCGGCGAATACCACGTCAACACGACCCACTGTCGTTTCTGTCCGTTCTCCCGCGTCTGCGAATGGGTGAACCACTTTGACGACACCGAAACCCGCGACGCGCTGATCGAAAGCGCGTTCCTCATCCGACCCGAACGCAACCCTGAACTCGCCATCGAAGGAGAGGCAGCATGACGAACGACAGCATCGCCAAAGTCAGCGTTCTCGATCTAATGAAGCAGATGGCGGAAGAAGACAGTCCCGGAATCATACGCCTGCCCGACGAAAATGTGACCGCTATCGACGTTCACAAGTTCAACGGCACAATCCCCTTTGGGATTCCGCTCCACTTCGC
>JAQBWJ010000449.1 GCA_027625215.1 Candidatus Poribacteria bacterium | reverse complement strand
CGTCGATGCCCAAACGGACGCGGTGATCCGCTACATCGACGCGAACCAAGCCGACCCGTTCTACCTGTTCGTCTCGTACTTGGAACCGCATCACCAAAACCATCTGGACGACTACCCGCCGCCGGACGGCTACCGAGAACGCTACACGACGAACACATGGGTCCCGCCCGACCTCGCCGCGTTGGGCGGCACAACGCACCAACATCTCGCCGGGTACTACGGCATGGTGAAGCGGCTGGACGAGGCGTTGGGTCGGACGATGGACGCGCTCAAGAGCCTCGACCTGCTGGACGACACGATCATCCTGTTCACCTCCGACCACGCCTGTCATTTCAAGACGCGCAACAGCGAATACAAACGCACCGGACACGAAAGCGGCTCGCGCGTTCCGACGGCGTTTCACGGCGGCGTCTTCAACGGCGGCGGCGAGATCAACGAACTCGTCAGTCTGATTGATCTGCCACCGACGTTGTTGGATGCGGCGGGCATTCCCGTTCCCGACTACATGAGCGGGAGCTCGATCCTGCCGCTGCTCAAAGGCGAACGCGACGGCTGGCAGGAGGAGGCGTTCATCCAAATCAGCGAGTCGCAGATCGGGCGGGCGATTCGGACGCAGCGGTGGAAGTACGGGGTGAAGGCTCCGCAGGGGTCGCACGACGGGGCTGGCGGATCGTCCGTCTATGAGGAAGAATACCTTTACGACCTGCAAGCCGACCCGTACGAACTCCGCAACCTCGTCAACATGGAGTCGCACGCGCCCGTGTGCGAGGTGATGAAGGAGCGGTTGATTCGTCGGATGGTGGAGGACGCAGGAGAGAACGCGCCCGAGATTCGCCCCCATGAGCGACAACGCGCAGGACAGCGCACCGTCTCGGAGGCGGAGGCGCGGATGTGATCAACAAAGGAGGTTCGGCGATGCGTCATGTGCTTGTCGTCGTCTGGACGATTCTGTCGATCACTGTAATGGCGCAGGCTCCCGGTCGGGAGTCTATCGCGTTTCTGTCGCACCGCGATGGTGTCCAGGAACTGTATATGATGGACAGCGACGGCAGGAACCTGCGCCGCGTCGGTGATTTGGCGGCGTTCGGATCGATTTGGTATGCGGATTGGTCGCCGGACGGGACGCGGTTCGTCGTCGTCTCAGGCAACGACCGTGTCGCTACGGTGAACGCCGACGGAGCCATTCTGCGTCGGTTCGACGTGGACGCTTTCTCAATCGGCTTCCCGCGTTGGTCTCCAGACAGCGCGGCTTTCTCGCTCTTCGAGTACACGGAACGCAAGCCGTACGGCTTCTACGTGCTGGACGCGGACACGGGCAAGAGCTCGTTTCTCGCGGAGGCGTTCACTCATGGTCCGGCGGCGTGGAGCCCGTCGGGTGATCGTCTGATATTCGGATCGAGAGTGCCCAACGTCAGATTCGGTCGTCAGGCGGACCTGTACACGATTGATCGTGCAACCGGCGACGTTCAACGATTGACGGAAAGCGACATCAACAGTGAGTACTTTCCCGATTGGTCGCGGTTCGACCAATACGTGCTTTTCAAGATGCACTTCCCCAAGAACCCCGACATGGCGATTTCGTACCACTCCGTGCTCAACCTCGATACGGGCGAAATCACCCAACTGAGCGATGTCCCGCAGACTCATGATCCCGCGCGTTGGTCGCCGGACGGACATCGCATCGCGTATGGTCATTTCGATGAAATCCACATAATGAACGCCGACGGTTCTAACCTACGCCAACTGACCAACCATCCGGGGATCGACCGTTCGCCGATGTGGTTTGACCCGACGTTATCCGCTTCCGCAGCGGGCAAGAAACCGTTCACATGGGGATGGTTGAAGTCGATCTCGCAACCCTAACACCCCATTCGTTGGAGGACGACAGGTCATGCGCTGGTTCATCGTATTGACGATCTGTTGGCTGTGCTCGACTGTCGCCGTCGTCGGACAGGCTCCTTCGACCAAGTCGATTGCGTTCATCTCGCGGCGCGACGGCGCGCCCAACATCTACGTCATGGACGCGGACGGGGCGAACGTTCGCCGCATCACACAACATGCGGCGTCGGACGACGTATCTTATCTCGACTGGTCATCCGACGGCAGAACGTTCTCGTACCTTACGGGTGATTACCTTCGGACGGTTCGCGCGGACGGTTCCGACCCTCAACTGCTGCTTGGCGACGCGATCATTCGGCATGAAACGCGGTGGTCGGGCGACGGCTCTCGCATCGCGTACTACTCAAGAGGCGGCAACGCGGGACCTAACGGGTTGCATGTGATCGATCCGGCGACCAAACGGGTGACGTTCGTGACGAAATCGCATCAAACGCGATGGTCGTGGTTCCCTGATGGGCGGCGGGTTCTTCACTCGAATTGGCAGGCTCCCGGAGCCCCATCCGATCTTTACGCCGTCGATGTGGTGACAGGCGCGATGACCCAACTGACGGACGATCCGGTCTGGAACGAATATGCCGACTTGTCGCCCAACGGCGCGCGGATCGCGTACTGGAGGGGCATCCCTGGCGGCACGGGACAAATCGTCGTTTTCGACCTGACATCGGGCGAATCGACAGAGATACTCAAGCAGCCGATGAACTCGCCGACATGGTCGCCCGACGGTCGTGAGGTGGCACTATCCATCGACGGCGATCTTTACGTCATGGACGCGGACGGAGGCAACCTTCGTGCGTTGACGGCTCATCCGGCGGCGGACTACAATCCGACATGGTTCGACCCCTCCGCGCTCACGGTGTCCGCCACCGACAAGAAGCCGTTCACATGGGGATGGCTGAAATCGCTGACCCGATGACGGGCGTCGTCTATCGTACACGCACCGTACTCAACAGTCGATTGTACCCCGTCTCCGAGTCCCACACGCCTTGATTCGCCAACCGAATCGCGTAGTCGGGGTTGGATCGGAGCGTCGGCTTCGGGTCCGGGAGGTTCAAGAAGAGCTCGTAATCGCCTGACGGTACGTCTCCCAACGCGATTCGGTGCGTCAGCGTGTGCGACGCTCCCGCCAGCCATCGTCGCGGATCAACGTCCAGCGCAAACGCTCGTTCGACGCCTGTTGTCGTCCCGCGCAGCACGATCTCCGCGTCACGGGGGTTGTACGGCGCGGCGAACCCGACGTTCTGCACCGTCAACGCGACCTCCAAATCCCCTCCGACCTCCACCTCCTCTGAGAACTCCCCCGACACCAACTCAAACCGATACCCCAGCCGCCGTTGAACCTCATCCATACACTCGCCGCGCCAACTGTTCAGCACGTCTTTGTGGTAGTCCCAGTTCAGGTACGACCAATGGTAAAGCGACATCTCGCGGAGCGCGTTCTCGCAGTCCGAGTGCGGAGGGAACGGACGACACGTCTCCCCGCCGACGGGCGCGAATTGCGAGTCCTGCTCAAGATAGACGCGATCTCGGTTCCCAGAGTAGGTGCCCATGTCGTTCTCGGTCGCCAAGAAACAGTCGTTGTGATGACCCAACCGCGCGGACTTCGACTCACCGAACGCCTCTTCTGCGGAAATCGGTGTCGCCGACCCGACGACGAGCCGCTTGTAGTTCGGCGTCCGCATTTGGACGAACCGATCTCCCGGCAGCGCGTCGAGCAGGGCATTCACCACGTCGGCGTATTCGTCATA
>JAQBWJ010000448.1 GCA_027625215.1 Candidatus Poribacteria bacterium | reverse complement strand
CGTACAAACGGTGTCATTCTGAGGCTCCGTGCCGGAGAATCTCTCGCCTCAACTGTCGCCGATGTTGAACTTCGGGGAGAGATCGTCACGTCGCTTCGCTCCTCACGATGACAGGTGGTGAGTTGGTAGCGGATGAACACGTCACAATTGATGCGGTGTTGTACTCAAGAATGACAGGTGGTTGGATCACGTTATCGAAACGATTGACCGCCCACGAGAAGCGAAACGAGGTATCGACTTGACGGATGAACAGAAGTTCGTGTTCGATCTGAAAGGTTACTTGCTGATCCCCGAAGTGCTGACGGCGGACGAGATCGCCGACCTAAAGACCTATATCGACACGCTCCGAACGAATCGGGACTCGCTGCCGCCGCACGAACGCGGTTTTCCGGGCGGCGCGTCGCAAATCTTGATCGACCATCCCGTCGTGATGGACGTGCTCCACACGATCATCGGGCAGGACGTTCGGATGGAGTCGAGTTGGTTCACCTACCGCAACAAGGGCGACGGCGGACCTCCGCCGCATGGGGGCGGACGCAACGTCAACCCGATGTTCAACTACCAGACGCACAACGGCTCGATCTACGCGGCGTTGACGCGCGTCGTGTTCGAGTTGAACGAGGTGAAGAAGGGAGAGGGCGGCACGCTGTTCATGCCCGGCTCGCATAAGGCGGCGTTTGGCGTGCCGGAGTCGCACCGCGACGTCGAGTCATGGCTGT
This sequence comes from Candidatus Poribacteria bacterium, assembly GCA_027625215.1. GTDB lineage: Bacteria > Poribacteria > WGA-4E > JAQBWJ01. Next base: position 2,927 of record JAQBWJ010000448.1, on the reverse strand, counting down.
TCGAGGACTACGACTGCCCGCCGGGTTCCATGATCGTCTTCACGGAGAATCTTGGGCACTCCGGCGTGACGTGGAAGAACCCCGACCGTCCGCGCATCGCCATCTTCAACTGCTATAACCACATCGGTTGCCAGTTCCACCACCCGACAGTCCCGCAAGTGGTGATCGACGGGTTGCCGCCGGAACGCAAAGCGTTCTTCCGACCCGTGTGGACATGGCATGGCGGCGGTCCCGACAACGGACGGAACCTGCGGTACCCGGTGTGATTCGACGGCTGGGATGACGTTCAGCGGGACGCGCGGACTTCCTCGATCCAATCGGGACGACTGAGATACCAGTTGACGGTCGTTTCAAGTCCGTCCTCAAACGAGACTTGCGGCGACCATCCGAGATCGCTCCGCAGGCGCGAGGAGTCCATCGCGTAGCGATAGTCGTGACCGGGACGGTCGGCGACGAACGCGATCTGTCGCGCGGTTGTTCCGGCGGGGCGGTCCAACTTTTCGTCCAATATCTCACATAGCAGGTGGACGAGTTCGATATTCTGCCACTCCGCCCTGCCACCGACGCAATACGCTGATCCCGGCTTCGCGTTGTGAAAGATGAGGTCGATGGCGCGGCAATGGTCGTCCACGAACAACCACTCGCGGATGTTCTTGCCGTCGCCGTAGACGGGCAACGGCTGCCCATCGACGCCGTTACAGATCATCTTCGGTAAGAACTTGTCGGGGTACTGGTGTGGTCCGTAGTTGTTCGAGCAGTTCGTGATCGACACGTCGATGCCGAACGTGCGGTGGTACGCCCTGACGAGATGGTCGCTCGCCGCTTTGGACGCCGAGTACGGATTGTTCGGGGAGTATGGTGAGGTCTCGCGGAAGGCGTCCTGGTCGCCGAGCGACCCGAACACTTCGTCCGTGCTAACAAGATGGAACCGCCCGCGAACTTTCGCGTGTCGCCGCATCCCTTCCAGCAACGCCGCCGTGCCGATGACGTTCGCGTGAATCGTCCCCACGGGGTCTTGGATCGACACGTCCACATGGCTTTGGGCGGCGGCGTGGATCACCGACTCGATCCGATGCTCGACAAACAGGCGTTCGATCAACTCCGCGTCCGCGATGTCGCCCTGTACGAAGGTGTGGCGCGGATGGTCGATGAACTCGGCGAGGTTCGCGCGACCGTAGACGAGTTTGTCGAGGCTGACGACCGAATCGTTCGGATGGTTGTCCAACCAATACCGGACGAGGTTCGCCCCGATAAAGCCCGCGCTGCCCGTCACCAAGAGGTTCATCGCGCGCCCAGCCTCCCTCGCCCCTGTTGTGAGAGATTACTTCTCGCCCGCCGAGAGTTCGTCGAACTTCTTCTGCGCTTCTTCGTGGTCCGGTTCCAGGAGCAGCACCGTGTCGAGTTCGCGGAGCGCGGCTTCCTTCTCGTCCATTTTGGCGAAGCAGTCGGCGAGTTCCATGCGCGTTTCGATGTCTTCGGGGAACATGTCGAGGAACTGCATGTAGAGCGCGGTGGCTTCCTCGTATAACCCGATCTGGTGGCAAATCAGGGCGAGGTTGATGCGGGCGTCCATGTCCGCCGTGTCGAGTTCGACCGCTTTACGCATGACCTCGATGGCTTCCTCGAACTCGCCCATCTGCCACAACAGCACGCCGAGATTGCTGTGAGCCTGCGCGTGGAACGGGTCGGACTCAATCGCCTCTTTGAATGTCACGACCGCGCCTTCGTAGTCCTCTTGGTCGATGTGCAGTTTGCCGAGAATGTTCAGCACTTCGCCTGGCACTTTGGAGGTCATCAACTCGCGTTCGAGGAACGCCATGCCGCCGGGAACGTCCTCGCTGCGGAGGAAGTCGGCGACTTTGCCGGTGAGTTCGGCGACCGCCTTCTTCACTTCGCCGTCGTCATCGTCCGAGATAGTGACATCGGCGAAGTCGGCAAGCGTCGCGTCGCCGAACGAGGGAAACGGCGCGGAGTTCGAGACTTCGATGCCCTTCGGTCCGAATCCGACGATGGGTCCCGACCCGGCGCGCGGACTTGCCTGTGACGAGGGTTTCCCGACGGACGGTATTTTGACGGATGTTGGTTCAACGGCGGGAGGTTCCACCGATGGCATCTCGAACGACGGCATGGAAGGTTCCGGCATTTCAAAGGAGATCGCGCCATCGTCCGCCGCGTCGTCCGATAGCAACGCTTCAAGTTGCGCTTTCGCCTGAGCGTGCTGCGGGTCGATGGTCAGAATTTCCTGCAAGACCGTCTCCGCTTCGTCCTTCCATCCCGCTTCCTTCAGGCAGAAGCCGAGAAAGACGCGACGTTGGAGGTCGTTCGGGAAGTCGAGCAGGTAACGCTCGAAGGAGGAGACGGCTTCGTTCCACATCCCCAACTGCATGAAGATTTGCCCCATGTTGCCGGAGAGATTCGCGTCGTCTTGGACTTTCGGCAACGCGCTTCGCAACACATCGAGCGCTTCAGTGCGCTTGCCGCTTTCCCACAGGGCGAAGCCGTAGTTCGCCGTAATATGACCGTCGTCGGGGAGAAGTTCGGCGCCGCGTTTGAGGACGGCGGCGGCTTGTTCGAATTCGCCGCTCATATAGTTCAGTCGCCCATATTCCGACCAAAGTCGCCCGTCGGAAATCGAGTCCTCAATCGAGGCGAGAAACGCGCGCGCTTCGTCGATCCGCTTGTCGGCGAGCAGGGCGCGCACGTAGCCGACCTGCGCCTCTGCGTCGTCCGATGCGGCGTCTAAGATCGTTTGGAAGGTCTTGACGGCTCCCACGTTGTTGCCCGCCGCGACTTCCCGTTCCGCCTGCTGGTGAAGCGCCTCGACATTCACTGCTTCCGAAGCCATCCAGATGCTCCTAAGTTCCTTGCGCTGAATAAAAGGTCTCTGTTTTACCCAAACTCGCTATCGGCGACTTAACCGCCAAACC
>JAQBWJ010000447.1 GCA_027625215.1 Candidatus Poribacteria bacterium | reverse complement strand
CCACGACCATCCGCACGACTTCGAGCGGACGGACTGGCACAATATGCCCATCGTGTGGGCGTTCGTCGCGTTTGGGGCGCTCATTGTGTTCGGGTTCGTCACGGTTGAGATTTTCCTCCGTTCGATGGTGATGATGAAAGGCGAACTTTCCCACATCGCAACGACGGCGGACTTGACGCGCGAGTTCCCGGAACCGCGTCTGCGCCCCGTCGAATCAACGAACTGGAACGCCTTGAAGACGAGCGAAGAGATGAAGTTGCATTCGTACGGTTGGGTGAATCGGGAGTTGGGCGTCGTCCATATTCCGATTGAACAGGCGAAGGCGGTCGCGTTGCAGCGCGGTTTCCCGACCCGCGAAAACCCGACCCACGTCAACTTCGGTAAGACGTACTTGAAAGCGCCCGCCGCTCCGACAAAAAGCGCAGCGGGCGGACACGAAAGCGAAGGCGGGAGCTACGCGCAACATTGAGAAACCGAACGCTTCGGACGCATCCGATCTGGATGATCGGCGTCCTGTGGACGTTCGCGGCGATGTGCGCGGTGGGACAGAACCGACAGGCGAACCTGCTCGACGGCGTGGACTTCGAGCAGCGACTGAACGAAAAGATACCGCTCGACGCGACGTTTTTCGACGAACGCGGCGAACGGGTCGCCCTGAAGGAACTGTTCGATGACAAGCCGGTGATCCTCAGTCTCGGCTACTTCGAGTGTCCGAACATCTGCCAATACACGCGGCAGGGACTCTTGGAGAGCGTCAAAGGGATCGACTATACGGCAGGCGAGGACTTCGACATCGTCTACGTCAGCATCGATCCGGGCGAAACGCCGACGACGGCGAAGGCGTACTACGACGACATCGTCCGCAGTTACGGACGAGACGGCAGCGAAGACGGATGGCATTTTCTGACGACGCCGAACGAGGAGACCATCCGACGAGTGGCGGATAGCGTAGGCTTCCAGTACGTTTACGACAAACTGTCCGCGCAGTACGCGCATCCGAGCGGGATCGTCGTCGCCACGCCGGATGGGAAGATTTCGCGGTATCTGTTCGGGATTCAGTACGACGCGATTGACCTGAGATTGAGTCTGGTCGATGCGTCGAACTCGAAAGTGGGCAGTCTCGCGGACGTGATCTTGTTGCGGTGCTATCACTACGACGCCGTGCAAGGGAAGTACAATCTGGCGATCTGGAAGATCATCCGTGTCGCCGGAACGATTACGGTGCTGGCGTTGGGTGGAATGATGTGGTTTTGGTTCCGTCGAGAGCAGACGGAACGTCCTATTTCGTAGCGAACACACGAGCGAAGGTCGCTCTCTAATGAAGCAATTCGCGTTTTTTCCGGAACAAGCCTCTACATTCGCGCCGCGAGTCGATGCGCTGTTCCTGGGATTGACCGCACTTAGTTTGGTTTCGGCGGCGCTGGTGACGGCGGTTGTCGTCTACTTCGCCGTGCGTTACCGCGAAGGCTCGAAGGCGAACCGCGTCGGCAAGCCCGAGGGACACCTCGCGCTCGAAGTGACGTGGATCATCATCCCGATCCTGATGGGCATCGGCATCTTCGTCGCGTCCTCATCCGTCTACTTCGATCTGCGGAAAATGCCGGAGGACGGGCTGCACATCTACGCCGTCGGCAAACAGTGGATGTGGAAGATTCAGCACCCGCACGGCACGCGCGAGATCAACGAACTGCACGTCCCCATCAACACGCCCGTCAAGGTGACGATCACCTCGCAGGACGTGATCCACAGTTTCTTCATCCCTGCGTTCCGGGTGAAGGTGGACGCCGTGCCGGGTCGGTACACAAACCTCTGGTTTGAGGCGACCAAGCCGGGTGAGTACCACCTGTTCTGCGCGGAATACTGCGGGACGGAACACTCGCGGATGATCGGCAAAGTAACCGCGATGACTCCGGCGGACTACGAACAGTGGTTGCAATCGGGCGGCGTGGTCGCGGCGGCGGGCGATTCGATGAAGTCGCGCGGGCAGTTGGTGTTCGAGCGGCTCGGCTGCAACTCGTGTCATACGAACGATGCGAACGCGCGCGGTCCGAACCTGCTCGGCGTCTACGGCGAAAGCGTCCAACTCGCGGACGGCACGACCGAAATCATCAACGAAGCCTATATCCGTCGGTCGGTGCTGACGCCGAACGCGCAGATCGTCGCCGGGTTCGAGAAAGCCGCCGTGATGCCTAGTTTTCAGAATCAGGTCAGCGAAGAAGAGATTCTTGATCTGATCGCGCTGATTGAGTCGTGGAACCCCGAACGACCGACCGCGACGGGAGGCAATTGATGTCCGAGTCGACCGTCAAGCACGAGACGCACGAATATCCGAAAGTGACCTACCTCAACCACGACTACTCGTTGAAGTCATGGTTGCTGACGGTAGACCACAAACGGATTGCGATCCTCTACCTCATCTCAACGATCTCCTTCTTCTTTATCGGCGCGATTGCCGCGTTCATGATGCGGCTGGAACTGATGACACCTGCGGGCGACTTGGTGGACGGCGAATCGTACAACAAACTGTTCACCGTTCACGGGATCATGATGGTCTTCTTCTTCCTGATCCCCTCCGTCCCGGCGATTTTGGGGAACTTCCTTCTGCCCATCATGATCGGCGCGAAAGACCTCGCCCTGCCCAAGATCAACTTGGGAAGTTGGTATGTCTATTCGCTGGGCGGCGCGTTGGCGTTGGGCGCGATCATTCTCGGCGGCGTCGATACGGGATGGACATTCTACACCCCTTACAGCACGACCTACTCGAACTCGTGGGTGTTGTTGGCGGGGTTGGGCATCTTCATCAACGGCTTCTCGTCCATCATGACGGGGTTGAACTTCATCGCCACCGTTCACAAGATGCGCGCGCCGGGACTGACGTGGTTCCGACTGCCGCTGTTCGTGTGGGCGCACTACGCGACGAGCGTCATCATGGTCTTGGGGACGCCCGTTGTCGCGATTACCGTGCTGCTGGTCGCGGTTGAACGGACGTTCGGGATCGGCATTTTCGACCCGTCCATCGGCGGCGATCCGATCCTGTTCCAGCACATGTTTTGGTTCTATTCGCACCCCGCCGTCTACATCATGGTGTTGCCCGCGATGGGCGCGGTCAGCGAAGTGATCGCGGCGTTCTCGAAGAGCCGCCCGTTCGGGTATCCGGTCATCGCGTTTTCCAGCATGGGGATTGCGATTCTCGGCTTCATCGTGTGGGGCCACCACATGTTTGTCACGAGCCAGTCCATCTACGCGGGGCTGCTGTTCTCGATCCTGAGTTTCATGGTGGCGGTGCCGTCGGCGATCAAGACGTTCAACTGGACGGCGACGATGTACAAGGGGCAGGTGAGTCTGCAAGCCCCGATGCTCTACATGATCGGTTTCTTGGGACTGTTCGTGATCGGCGGGACGACGGGCGTCATGCTCGCGTCGATGGGGATCGACGTGCATCTCCACGACACCTACTTCGTCATCGCCCACTTCCACTACGTGATGGTCGGCGGGACGATCATGGCGTTTTTGGGCGGACTCCATTTCTGGTGGCCCAAGATCACGGGGCGCATGTTCCCCAACGGCTGGGCGACCGGCTCGGCGTTGTTGGTGTTCGTCGGGTTCAACCTGACCTTCTTCCCGCAGTTCGTGATGGGCTATCTGGGG